>JAKFXJ010000051.1 GCA_021731425.1 Limnohabitans sp.
GCACTGCGGGCCGAACCGATGTACTGCACCACGCCAAAGTAGCTCATGCCGGCCAGCGCAGGTGGGTTGGGGTCCACGGTGGGGATGGGCTTGAAGTCAATGTCGTAGATCGAGAATTCTTGCCAGCGGTCGACAAAGTAAAAACGGCTGCCGCCCGGGCCGTGGATCGCGGGAATGTGCAGTTCCATGGCCTGGGCATGGCTGTCCACGTTCCATGCGCCCAAATCGAGGCAGCGGGTGTGTGCCTTCAGGGCGTCCTGCACCCGAAAAGCCACGGCCGAAATTGCGGGCTGGCCGTCAACCGTGCCGCTCACACGGGCGTCATCTGGGCTGGCGTTGACCACCAGGTTCATCGTGCCTTGGCGGTACAGCGTGACCTCTCGCGAGCGGTGGCGAGCCACTGGGCGAAAGCCCATGTTTTCGAGCACCTGTCCCAAGGCCTGTGGGCGGCTGGTGGCGTATTCAATGAACTCAATGCCCGCGATGCCCAATCGGTTGGGCATGTCCGGCACAGCTTCACGGTCCACTTTGTTCAGGCTCATCGCAAGGCTCCTTTAGGGGCTCAATAGCTCAACTGCGCAACACGGCGCAGCACATCGGCCGTGGTGGTGGGCAGGCCAAAAAATTCCAGATAGGCAGGGATTTGCTCGTACAGCATGTCGGTGCCCACCTGGGTGGGGCAGCCGCGTGCTTGGGCCGCCGCCAAAAATGCGGTCGTCTCGGCACGCATGACCACCTCGCCCACAAAAGTTTCGGGCGACAAGCGCGTCACATCCAGGGGCAGCGGGTCGCCTTCGTTCATGCCCAAGGGCGTGGCGTTGACAACCAAGTCATGACCAAGCGGATCGTTCGAGCCGGTGCGCACCTCAATGTGCGGGTGGTTGTCTTTGAGCCGCTGGGCCAGTGCGTCGCAGCAAGTGGCGTTCACATCGAACAGGCTGATGGCCGCAACGCCTGCGCCCGCCAGCGATGCGGCAATCGCGCAACCCACGCCCCCTGTACCCACGACCAGCACGCGTTTGCCGGTCAGGTCAAAACCCTTGCGCTGGACGCCGCGCACAAAACCGGCACCGTCAAACATGTCACCCACCAGGCGGCCATCGGCCAGTCGCTTGACCGCGTTGCACGCCCCCGCCACGCGCACGGCGGCGGTGACTTCATCGATCAAACCCACAGTGCTGACCTTGTGCGGCATGGTGATCAGCGCACCCCGGATGTTTTCGAGGGTGAACACCGACTGGAGGAAAACCGGGTAGTGCTCGGCTTTGCAACCCATGGGCACCACCACCGCGTTGATACCCGCCTCGTTGAAGTACGGGTTGTAGATCATCGGGGACTTGAAGGTGTGTGTGGGGTAGCCGATGTGCGCAATGATTTCTGTGTGGCCGTTGATCATGGACTGTGGAAAAGAGGTCCGCAGCGCGGTGGCATGCAAACTGAAGAAATCAGGAGTTGCCCCCGTTAATGCAGGGGCTGGCGCCGCTGCAGCACAAGGCTGCAGCGGTCACATCAAAAGCCAGGCCACGGCTTGTCCCGTGACCCTTGGGCTTACTTGCGCAGCTTGGCCAGCTCGGCTTGCAGCTCGGCCACGGTGGCCGCAATCGGCTCGCCGTGCTTGGCAATCACGGGCTTCATCTTGTCGCGCAAGATGGCCACTTCGGCTGCGGGCAAGGTCGTCACTTGCATGCCGCCTTTTTTCAGGTTCTCGAGCAAGCTCGCTTCCTGGGCACGGGCCTGGGCACGCTGGAACTTGGACGACTCGGCAGCGGCGTCGCTCAGGATTTTCTTGTCAGCAGCCGACAAGGTGTCCCAGAACTTCTTGCTGATCACGATCGACTGGGGGTTGTACTGGTGACCGGTCAAGGTCAGGTGCTTTTGCACTTCGTACAACTTGGCGCCGTTGATGGTGGCCACAGGGTTTTCCTGGCCGTCCACAGCCTTTTGTTCCAGCGCAGCGTACAGCTCTGGGAATGGCAGTGGTGTGGGGTTAGCACCCAGCGCCTTGACCCAGTCCACGTTGATCGGGTTGGGGATCACGCGGAGCTTCAGGCCTTCGATGTCCGAGACCTTGTTGATGGCGCGGCGGCCGTTGGTCAGGTTGCGAAAGCCCAGCTCGTAGTAGCCCAGACCGACCAGGCCTTTTTCTTCCAGCTTGGCGTGCATCTTTTTGCCAAAGGCACCGTCAACCACCACATCGGCTTCTTGGCCGCTGGCGAACAGGAAGGGGAAGTCAAACACAGCGAAGTCTTTGACCTGCGAGGCAAAGATGCCCGAGTTCATCGAGGCCATCTCCAAAGTGCCGCCCTGAATGGCCGAGACGTTGGCTTGGTCGCTGCCCAAAGCACCACCGGGGAACACGTTGACCTTGAGTTTGCCGCCGGACTGCTTCTCGACGATCTCTTTGAACTTCTCCATACCCTGGACGATGGGATGGCCCGCCGCGTTCTGGTTGGCGAATTTGATGGTCCTGTCTTGCGCCGAAGCCACGCCCATGGCGGCCAGCGCCACGGTGGCGATCAAGGACTTGATGAATACACGTTTCATGAAGGGTCTCCAGAAAAAAGAAGGACGTACGCTGTGCATCAAAGGGGTGGTTGTCAGGCGTACCCGATCAGACAACCACACCCGGGAATCAATAAAACCAACGCGCTGGCACCATCACCAAAGCGGGAAAGAGCACCATGGCAAACATGACGGTGAACTGGGCGATCATGAAAGGCATGACCCCACGGGTGACCTCGTCCATGCTGATTTTTCCGACACCTGCCACGGCGTTGAGTACCGTGCCCACAGGCGGAGTGATCAGGCCAATGGCGCAATTGATGATGAACAACACCCCGAAGTAAACCGGGTCGATGCCTGCCGCCTTGACCACGGGCATGAGCACCGGGGTCAGCAGCAAAATGGTGGGTGTCATGTCGAGCGCTGTGCCGATCACGATGATGATCACCATGATGGTGAACATGAGCAAACGAGGGCTGTCGAGCATGGGCTGCAAAATCTCGATCAGCTGGGCAGGCAAGTTGGCCACGGTAATCAGCCAGGCCGAGACCATCGCGGCGGCCACCAAAAACATCACGACCGCGCTGGTTTTGGCCGAGCTCACAAACAAGGGGTACAGGTCTTTCAGACCCAGTTCGCGGTAAACGAAGGTGGAGATGAACAGGGCGTAAACCGCCGCCACCACCGCCGCCTCGGTCGGGGTGAACACCCCAAACTTCAGACCAAACACCACAATGAGCGGCATCACCAAAGCCCAGGTGGCTTCGCGCATGGCCACGCCAATCTCACGCATGTTTTTGCGCGGCGGCACCTGCACCACCTCGCGCCGCGCCAACCACCACCAGGTGATCCACAGCGAAGCGCCCAGCATGATGCCCGGCACGATACCGGCCATGAACAATTTGGAGATGGACACGTTGCCCGCCACCCCAAAGATCACAAAACCAATGCTGGGCGGAATCACGGGGGCGATGATGCCCGCCGAAGCGATCAAACCCGCCGAGCGAGCCCGGTCATGCCCTGCTGCCACCATCATGGGCAGGAGCAAGGCCGACAGCGCCGCCGCATCGGCCACCGCAGAGCCCGAGAGCGCCGCCATGATCACGGCAGCCATGATGGTCACATAACCCAGACCACCTTTGATGTGGCCCACACAAGCCATCGCGAAGTTCACGATGCGGCGAGACAGACCACCCGCATTCATGATCTCGCCCGCCAACATGAAAAACGGCACAGCCAACAAAGGAAAACTGTTCGAGCCTTCGAGCAAGTTTTGCGCGAGGATCTGCGCATCGAACATGTTCAGGTGCCACATCAAGGCCACACCACAGATCAGCAAAGAAAAAGCGATCGGGATGCCAATGGCCATCGCCCCCAGCAAAGAAAAAACAAAAATAGCAATCGTCATGTCAGTGTCTCTTGTGAGCTCAGGTTTTGTCAGCGCCGTGAGGCGACTCTTCGGATTCCTGGACCATGACCAAGTCTTCTTCGCGCATTTGCCCCGTGAGCAAGCGCACCAATTCGGTCAGCAAAATCAGGCCACCCAACACCGCAAACACCACACCGGGTGCGTATACCCAAGCCAGAGACACTTCCATCACTGCGCTGGTGCTGCCCAGGTTGATGACGGTTTGCTGGTAAGCCCCTTTGAAGAGCAACCAGCAGATGAAGAGCATGGCCACATAAGACAGCGCCAAGCAAAACTTTTTCCCGGCAGCGCCGAGTTGGCCCACCAGCATGTCGGTGCCCAAATGGCCGTGCTCCTTCAAGGCCACGATGGCGCCCATGAAGGTCATCCAGACAAACAACCAGCGCGACAACTCTTCGGACAAGGTGATGCCCGAGTTGAAGCCGTAGCGCATGACCACGTTGCCAAACACCAGCACCACCATCACAGCCAGGCAAATGGCCATGACCACGTTCAGGGCTTTGCAAAATCCGTCAATGAATTTTTGAACCAACACACATCTCCGGTAAGGGACTCTCGATAATGTACGAACTGGTTAGTTTTTTAGGGATACGTGTTTACCCTAGGCTCATCCCGAAAGGAACGCTAGCAGTTATGCCGCCAAGGAATGGCAGACAAAGCGCAGGATCAACTCAACCACATGCACCCTTTTGAGGGTGTCGGCCTTGTCCTGGCTGGCACGGTCCTGAAAGATCAGGCCAAAGGTATGGCGGTTGGAGACGTTGAAAAAGGTGAAGGCCGAAATCGCCGAGTGGATATCCACAGGGTCCAGACCGGGCCTGAACACGCCTTGCGCCACGCCCCGGTCGTACACCGCCTTGACCGACGCAATGGCGTTGGTGTTGAGCGCCTGAATGCTCTGGCTTTGGCGCAGGTATTCGCCGCGCTGGATGTTTTCGTTCATCACCAGACGGATGAAGTCTTCGTTGTTGCGGTGGTGGTCGTAGGTGAACTCCACCAGCTTTTGGAGCGCTTCCACAGGTGGCAAGTCGTCCAGATGCAGGTCAGACTCGATCGCCCGCATGCGCCGGTAAGCTTCTTCGAGCACGGCCAAATAGAGGCCGTCCTTGCTGCCGAAGTAGTAATAGATCATGCGCTTGCTGGTGCGCGTGGCCGCAGCGATCTCGTCGATCCGCGCACCACTCAGGCCCTTGTCGGCAAACTCATGCGTAGCCACGGTCAAGATCTCGGCCATGGTGCGGGCTGGGTCGTTGGTGCGACCTGCCCCGCTGGAAGCGCTCAGCGACTGCTCAGAAGAATGTACCGCTTGGTTCATTTGCAGAAGTATAGAGCCCCAACAGAACCCTCAAAGCCCCCTAGGACGGCCGCTTGACCAACATGTGACGCCATTGCAGCACACACGCAGCTAAAGTCGGCACATGACCATTCACTCTAAGGAACACGCATGACCCAAATCGGCATGATCGGCATTGGCATGATGGGCCACGGCATCGCGAGCAACCTGCTCAAGCACGGGCACAGCCTCACCGTCCTCGAACACGCGGGCAACCAACCCTTGGACGCCCTGCTGGCAGCAGGCGCACGCACCTGCGCCAACCCCCAAGCACTGGCGGCGCAATCGGATGTGGTCATTTTGTGCGTCACGGGCACACCACAAGTGGAGGCTGTGCTGCTGGGTGACGATGGTGTCTTGAAGGGTCTGCGTCCCGGCACCGTCGTGATCGATTGCTCCACCGCAGTGCCCGCCTCCACCGAAAAAGTCGCGGCCATGGTCATGGCCCAAGGTGGCCAGTTTCTCGACTCGCCCATGACCCGCACGCCCAAAGAGGCCGCCGAAGGCCGTTTGAACTTGCTGGTGGGCGGTGATGCCGCACTGTTTGATCGCTGCCGCCCCATCCTGGCCTGCTTTGCAGAAAACATCGTGCACACCGGGCCGATTGGCTCGGGCCACCGCATGAAGCTTTTGCACAACTACGTTTCGCTGGGCACCGTCACACTGCTGGCCGAG
>JAKFXJ010000149.1 GCA_021731425.1 Limnohabitans sp.
ACATCGGCCATGCGCCCGGAGATCACCATGCGACCGGCTCCCGCCGCGCTCTGGCCAGCTTCACGGACGTGCACAACGCGCAGGCTGGGTTGGCGTTTTGTCGGCTGAGCCTTGCCGTGATATGGCAAGGCACAAGGCGCTGACCGAACAGCCCACTCGGGGTGTGGCCGCACAGCTTGCCTTTTGGGCAAAGGCTGCGAGGGGGTGCGGGTGGTGAAGGAGGGCAGGTTCTTGAACAGACCTGAAAGGGCAAGCAGAGCGATTCCCATGTGAAACCTTTCAAAAGCATGGAGGTTGGACACAGGCAGGATTGATGAAAGAAGTCGTTGACTTCAGGGCTGATGATCAGCGCCCGCCACCTGAGGCCACGACTGAAAACGTCACATGACGAAGGTGTTGCGGATCAGGCCCACGGCCAGGCCTTCGATGTCAAAGGGCTCGCCGGGGTGCACCACGATGGTTGGGTAATCGGGGTTTTCGGGCAGCAATTCGATGCCAGAGGCGGTTTTGTGCAGGCGCTTGACCGTGACTTCGTCGCCCAAGCGGGCCACCACGATCTGGCCATTGCGCACATCTTTGGTGGATTTGACGGCCAGCAAGTCGCCATCCATGATGCCCGCATCCCGCATGGACATGCCGCGGACCTTCAGAAGGTAATCGGGTTGCTGGGCAAACAGGCTGCTTTCAACTTGGTAGGTCCTGTCGACATGTTCTTGCGCCAGGATGGGCGAGCCGGCAGCCACACGCCCCACCAAAGGCAGACACAACTGACCCAGGCCGGGCAGACTCAAGCTGAACAAATCAGAGGGGGCGCGTGGGTTGCTGCGGGAGCTTCCCTTGAGGCGAATGCCGCGAGAGGTTCCGCTAACCAACTCGATGGCGCCTTTGCGGGCCAGGGCCTTGAGGTGTTCCTCGGCGGCATTGGCCGATTTGAAACCCAGCACGCTGGCAATTTCGGCGCGGGTCGGTGGTGCGCCGGTGTTGGCAATGGTGTTCTGGATCAGTTCCAGAATTTCTTGTTGGCGGGCGGTGAGTTTGGGGCTGTCGGTCAAGGCGGTCTCCTGGTGGGGACTGGGGCTGTTGTTTCATCCAGTGACTGTATTTTTAAACAGTTTTCGCGTTTGTGCAAGCTTGCCTTGAAAAAAAGCCAGAAATTCATGCCGAACTGACCCAGCCACAAGGAGGCTGGGGGGGCCACAATGTGTCGCTCGCTAACAACAAAGCCCCTGAAAAGGGGCTTGTAGGGTGAAGCAGCCTGATGCTGCTGTGGGTGGCTTATTGGGCCAATGCAGTGAAGGCGCGAGAGGTGATGTCTTCTACGCTGCCCGTGCCGCTGATGGCGCGGTACTTGGGTGCAGATGCGGCGTCGGCCTTGGCCCAATTGGAATAGTAATCCACCAAGGGGCGGGTCTGGTCGCTGTAGACCTGAAGGCGCTTTTGCACGGTCTCTTCTTGGTCATCGGCACGTTGCACCAGGGGCTCGCCGGTCACGTCATCCACACCGGCCACTTTGGGCGGATTGAACTTGACGTGGTAAGTGCGGCCCGATGCCGGGTGCGAGCGGCGGCCGCTCATGCGTTCGATGATGGCGTCAAAGGGCACGTCGATTTCGAGCACATAGTCGAGCTTGACGCCTGCCGCCTTCATGGCGTCCGCTTGCGGAATGGTGCGGGGGAAGCCATCAAACAGGAAACCGTTGGCGCAATCGGCTTGGGCGATGCGTTCCTTCACCAGGTTGATGATCAGGTCGTCGCTGACCAGCCCGCCCGATTCCATGACGGCTTTGGCTTGCAGACCCAGCGGAGTACCAGCTTTGACGGCAGCGCGCAGCATGTCGCCCGTCGAAATTTGGGGGATGTTGTATTTCTGGCAAATGAAGGTGGCTTGGGTGCCTTTGCCCGCGCCGGGTGCGCCCAACAAAATCAGTCTCATGGAAGTTCCTTATCGCTTGTCATGGAGTGGGTCTGCTGGGCCACGAGGGGGCCCAAGGTGTGGCAGACGACTGCTGTGAGAATATCACGCGAGTCTCTTGCCAGGCTTACGCGCCGAGCAGGGCGCGAACGCGTTGCAGGTCTTCGGGGGTGTCGACCCCAGGACCTGGGGCATGCTCGGTGGTGTGCACCGCAATGCGGTGCCCGTGCCAAAGGGCGCGCAGCTGCTCCAAGGACTCCAGCTGCTCGATGGGGGCCGGTGGCAGTTGGGGAAATTGCGCCAGAAAACCCGCACGGTAGGCGTAAATGCCCACATGCCTCAGAGGGGCCGGGCTGTGCAGTTCGGTGAATGGCGCGCCGCCCGGATCCGCCGCACTTTGCCCATCGCGCCACCAGGGGATGGGCGCACGGCTGAAGTACAGCGCCATCTGGCGGGCGTCTGTGACCACTTTGACCACATTGGGGTTGCAGAAGTCGGCCAGCTGGCTAATAGGGTGGGCTGCTGTGCTCATGCTGGCCTCAGGCCGCTCGATGAGCAACTGTGCCACCTGGTCGATCAGGCTGGGCTCCATCAAGGGCTCGTCGCCTTGCACATTGACCACCACGGCCTCATCGCTCAGGCCCAGCAGCTGGCAAGCTTCGGCCAAACGGTCGCTGCCGCTGACATGGTCCTGCCGTGTCAACAGGGCTTGCACACCATGGGCCACGCAGGCGGCCACGATGCGTTCATCATCGGCGGCCACCACCACTTGGCGGGCTTGGCTCAACATGGCGCGCTGAGCCACCCGCACGACCATGGGGAGCCCAGCGATGTCGGCCAAAGGTTTGTTCGGCAGGCGGCTGGACGCCATGCGCGCGGGAATCAGAACACTGAAGTCGTTGGGGGTGGGGGCCTGGCGCATGCGAGGGCTTTCAGAGCGGAGGGCGCAAGGCGGCAAGTTTGTCGATTTCTTCGTCGCTCAAGGTGCGCGCTTCGTTTTCGAGCAAGATGGGAATGCCCTTGCGCACAGGGTAGGCCAGTCGGGCGCTGCGCGAGAGCAGCTCCTGGGTCTCGCGGTCAAAATCCAGTGGTCCTTTGGTGACCGGGCAGACCAGCAGTTCAAGCAGTTTGGTGTCCATGGCGCAATGATAACGGCGCAGGGCCTGGCGAGCAGGCGCTGTCAGTGCCAGAAAGCGTTGCGGATGGGGCTTTCAGCAAAAGGGTTTTTCGGCCAGCCGCTGGTCCAGGGCTTGCCAAAACGCGGCTTCGGGTGTCAGCACCAAGGGCACGGCCAAAGCCTGGGGTTGGTGCTGCCAGAGTTTGGCGGCGTCTTTTTCGGTGCACAGCAAGGGGCGGTCTGTGGCGGCTGGTGCGCCATGCGCGTAGTCAAAATGGTCGGGCAAGGCGGTGGTGTGGTGCAGTTGCAGACCGGCAGCACGCAGCATGGCAAAAAACGCTTCAGGCCTTGCCAAGCCGGCCACCGCATCAACAGGCTGACCGATCAAGCTGGACAAAGCCTGGCTGCGGCCATTTGCATCGTGTGCCAAAGGTGCCAATTGGCGCTGTGCCACAAAGCCGCCCGGCAAGCCGTTGTCTCCGGTGTGCAGCAGCAGGTCAACCGCCCGGGGCCAGGGCTCGCGCAAAGGCCCAGCCGGGAGCAGCCAGCCGTTGCCCACGCCGCGTTCGTCCATGACGCAGATTTCCAAGTCTCGCGCCAAGCCCCAGTGTTGCAGCCCGTCGTCACACACCAACATATTGACGCCGGGATTGGCTTGCAACAAGGCACGACCGGCCTCGGCGCGGGCGGCGCCCACCCAGACTTGAGCGCCTGTTTTCTGCCGGATCAGCAAGGGCTCGTCGCCCACATCGGCGGGCATGCTGTCGGGCATCACGGCGCGCGTGTCGTGAGTCTTGCGGCCATGACCGCGTGAGACCACCCCCACATGCCAGCCTCGTTGTTGTAAGTGCTGCACCAAGGCCATGGTCAAGGGGGTTTTGCCCGCGCCACCGGCCACCACATTGCCCACAACGATCACCGGCACCGGCAGGCGTTGGGCTTGCCGCCAGCCCAGGTGCCAGGCCAGCCTGCGCACCCTGAGCAGGGCCGCATGCAAGCCAGCAATGGGAAGCAGCAGCCATGCGAACAACCCCCGCGAAGTCCAGACCTGCGGCAAATGCTGGTGCAGCCAGGTGGACAGGTTCATGGGGCCTCAGGAGCCCGAGGGCTCAGGTGATTGGGTGGCAAAGGTGATTTGCGACAACCCGGTTCTGCGAGCGGCTTCCATGGCGTTGACCACAGATTGGTGGGTGGCCTGCGCATCGGCGCTGATCACCAAGGTCACTTCCTTGGAGGCCAAGGGGCCCAAAGCGGCAGCCAAAGCGGCGACCGAAGTGCCATCAATGCGCGATTGGTTCACGGCATATTGGCCTTGGGCGTTGACCGACAAGACAATCTGCTGGGGGCGGTCTTTTTGCTTTTGGGTGTCTGCCAAAGGCAAGGTCATGTTGATTTCGGTCAGGCGAGACCAAGTGGTGGTGAGCATCAAAAAGATGAGCACCACCAACAACACATCAATGAAAGGGATGAGGTTGATTTCGGGCTCGGCCGAGGGGGTGCGTTTTCTAAAGTTCACATCGGACCCGTTCAGGTGCGCAAATGGCTCAGGTGGCGGGCAAATTGCTCACTGGCCACCTCCATCGTCAGCAGCATATTGTCCACCAAGGATCGGAAGTAGCGCCAGAACATGAGGGCCGGGATGGCCACGATCAAACCAAATGCGGTGTTGTACAGCGCAATCGAGATGCCGTAGGCCAGCTGGGCGGGTTGGCTGGTGCCTGCTGTCTGGGCTGCAAAAATCTCGATCATGCCAATCACGGTGCCAAGCAAGCCCAGCAAGGGGGCCGCGGAAGCGATGGTGCCCAGGGCCGTCAGATAGCGCTCCAGTTGCCGCCCTGCCAGTCGGCCTGCCATTTCCATGTGGGCCCGGATGTCCTCGTCTGAAGCTTCGGGATTTTTTTGCAGGCAGCGCAGTCCACTGGCCAAGACGGAGCCCAGCACGCCTTTGTTCTCGAGTTTGAGCACTGTTTCTTCGGAAGGAACACCGCGCCGGGAGATTTCAACCGCCTGCTCCAGGGTCTTGGGGGGCATGACTTTGTGTGCGCGCAACTGAACCAGGCGCTCGATGATCAAGGCCAAAGCCAAAACGGAGCACAAAATAAGGGGCCAGATGGGCCATCCAGCGGCTTGAATGATGGATAACAAAACAGTTCCTTCTTCGCGGTACAAAGTGACAAAAGCACGTGATTATGGACGATGACACGAACCGCAGGCTTGCTTTTGGCGGGAGGACGACACAGAAGCAAGGCCTTGCCTAGACTGTGGATAACTTTGTGAAGAAGTTTGGACTTGGTTTTGTTTTTTTGAATTGTTAAGTTTTATTTATAGATGTTGAAATACTCATTGCATATGAAAAAATTCAACTGAATCAAGGACTTGAGTTTTGGCCGGCAAATGACGATGTGTTTTTGCCCCGACAGATGACTGGCTTGCTGCCTGTGGACGACTTTCTGAAACAGCTTTGTGAAACGCGTCTACAAGCTGTAGGACAATCCAGCGCATGAGTCCTCAAGAGATGAAATCGCCCCGTGCCTGGACCGTGTCAGCGCTGTGCCGCGCTGTGGCCGATAGCCTGGATGCCCAGTTCAATCCGGTCAGTGTGCGTGGTGAGATTTCTGGGTTTTCACGCGCCGCAAGTGGGCATTGTTATTTTTCCATTAAGGATGACACGGGCCAGATCCGCTGCGCCATGTTTCGGCGAGCCGCCAGTTTGATGGACTTTGCCCCGCGCGATGGCGAATTGGTCGAGGTGCGTGGTCGTTTGGGCGTGTACGAAGCCCGGGGCGATCTGCAGCTGATTGTTGAATCCATGGAGCGCGCAGGGCAGGGCGCGCTCCATGGATTCAACAATCAGCTGCAGATCGCCCCGGGCTTCGTACACGCCCAAACGA
>JAKFXJ010000274.1 GCA_021731425.1 Limnohabitans sp.
GGCGGTTGCACTCCACGTTGGGCTACGTCAGTCCGATGCAGTTTGAAAAACGCTGGGACGCGGCACAGCAATTGAAGGCCGCATAATGAAGTGGCTAAGCGGTACGTCAAACAGGGGCAGGTTCACTGGTCTTCAAATTCAGTTGCATGTCCGATTGGCACGCAATTTCTTCGTGTGGTCTAGAAGAGCTAGGGCGCTCTTGTAAGACTTGACTTTTGCATTGGCCAAAAATGCATTTCTCGAGCCTGCTTGATCAATGCGGGCTATCACCCTCAGTGCCTGCTCTGCCGCAAGTCTGCCGTTGGCACAGATGGCTTTTTTGTTTTGCTCAGTGACAGTTGCAAGACAAGGTTTGATGTATTGATCTAACTTTTCATCCAGGCTATTTAGCTCACTGCTTTGACTGATGTGATTGACTGCGATTGTTTGCAATGAATCGGGCAATTGAGAACAATTTTCAATGGCCAAGGCAGGCAGGGTGATAGCCATGCCGGCTGCGAGTACAAGCGATGCGGGGTTCATTTTCATATTTCGAGCTTCAGTTTGTCATCTATGTTGATTTTGGCATGCAATGTCATCAAACCCAACCCTGCCGCCACACGCTGTCGTCCTGCAGATCCCGCCAGGCGATGACCTGAACCGCCTTGGAAAACACCGCCTCGATTTCTACCGATTCAATGGGGTCGGTGGGCTCATCGGGTTGAATCACCCGGCTGACCAAAAAGTGCTTTTGCTTGGCCACAGGTTTGACCGCAGTCCATTTGGTGAGCAGCAGTTTTTTGGGGTTCAGCGGGTTCATGGCTTGCATTGCATTTCCCGCGCGACCGCTTCGGCCAACTCAATCACCGCCATGGCGTAGTAGCTGGACCAGTTGTAGCGTGTGATGGCATAGAAGTTCTCCGTGCCAGCCACATAGGTGGGGGCATCGGGCCCGTTGAGCAGTTCGATCAAGGCCAGTGGGCCTGGGTGCTGCAGCGCGGCGCCTGACAGGGCCGCACCTTGGCCCACAAAGCTGGCCACGCTGAAGGTGGGCAGGATGTCGGGGGCGAGCAGGCTGTCCATGTTGGATTGGCCGGGTGTCAGGGTGACCGGGTAATGCGTGGGCATGCCGGGGCGCCAGCCAAAGGCCTTGAAGTAATTGGCCACCGAGCCGATCGCGTCGGTGGGGCTGCCAAACAGGTCGATGCGTCCGTCCCCATCAAAGTCCACGGCAAATTTGGCCCAGCTGGACGGCATGAATTGCGGCAGGCCCATGGCCCCGGCGTAGCTTCCCCGGATGTTGAGAGGGTCGGCCCCGCTGCGTGAGGTGAGCAACAAAAATTGCTCTAGCTCGCTTTGGAAAAAGGCTTGGCGTGCAGCCGCTCGGGGGTGGGCACTGGGGAAGTGAAAGGCCAGTGTGGCCAGGGCGTCAAGAATGCGGAAGTTGCCAGTGTTTTGGCCGTACAAAGTTTCCACCCCAATGATGCCGACGATGACCGATGCGGGCACGCCGTATTCACGCTCGGCCCGCTCTAAAGCGTTGCGGTGGTTTTGCCAAAAGCGCAGGCCCGCCTGGATTCGGATGGGTTCAATGAATCGGGCGCGGTAGGCGGCCCAGTTTTTGGCGGTGGGGCTGCTGGGGGGCAGCACCAGCCTCTCGACCGAGGAAAGGCGCTGCGCCTGTGCCAAGGTGTTTTGGACCCAGATCGGGTCCAGCTGCAGGCGCTGTGCGGCATCTTGCACCCAGGCCTGGGTTTGCGCGGTGCTGGCCAGGGGCATGCCCGTCACCGCGGCCTGGCGAGCAGGGCGCAGCGCCTGTTTTTTAGGGGCCGCATTTTTTTTGCGCTGCGGCTTCTTGGCTTGGGCGGCTTGGGCAGGTTGTGCCTTGGGTTTGGCTGCCCTCTTGGCCTGTTGGGGCTCAGCGCCTGGAGCCGTTTGAGCGTGAACGGGTGTGATGGCCGCGGCCCATGCAGTCAGAGCGCCCACCACCAGAGCCAGTCCCATGGAGGCCAAGCCCTGAATGGGTTTGTGGAGGCTGGACTTGGGATGGGGTTTGATCACATGCATTGCCATGAGTTTAAACGCCGGGCGCGGGTGCCCGTGCTAAGCTGGAACCCTGAAAATTTGGTTAATTCTTCAAAAACAACAGCCTCGTTGGTTGTGATGCATCGGGAAGGCACATTCATGGGCGCGACAGGTTATTTCACCCATCCCTCTTGTTGGAAGCACGAGATGGGCGCGGGTCACCCCGAGTGTCCAGAGCGCTTGGGTGCTATCGAAGACCGCTTGCTGATCAGCGGGGTGGACATGGCTCTGCAAAGGCGAGAGGCCAGCCCCGCTTCGTTGGTCGACATCGAATTGGCCCACGGCCGCATGCATGTGGCGGCCTTGCGTGGTTTGGGCGATGCCTTGCGCGAAGACATGGCTGCGGGCGGTCCCACCCACACCAGCTTGGACCCGGACACCCTCATCAACGCCTACACCTGGGACGCAGCATTGGTCGCGGCGGGTGCTGCGCTCGATGCGACCGACGCCGTGCTGGCGGGTGATCTTGAAAATGCCTTTTGTGCTGTGCGTCCGCCTGGTCACCACGCTTGCCGCGACAAGGCCATGGGTTTTTGTTTTTTCAACAACGTGGCCATCGCTGCCAAGTACGCGCTGGAGCGCCATGGGCTCAAGCGGGTGGCGATCGTGGATTTTGATGTGCACCACGGCAATGGCACCGAAGACATTGTGGCGGGCGACGACCGCATCTTGATGGTGAGTTTTTTTCAGCACCCTTTTTACCCAGAAGGTGGCTCCACATCGACTGCGGCCAACTTGGTCAATTTGCCGGTGCCGGCCTACACCAGGGGCATGGACATCCGCGAGTTGGTGGACATGATGTGGTTGCCGCGCCTGGAGGCGCACAAGCCGGAGCTGATTTTCATCAGCGCGGGTTTTGATGCCCACCGCGAAGACGACATGGGCCAGATGGGCCTGGTGGAGCAGGACTACGCCTGGATCACCCAGCGCATCAAAGAGGTGGCGCTGCGTCACGCCAAGGGGCGCATCGTGAGCTGTCTGGAAGGCGGCTACAACCTGAGTGCGCTGGGGCGCAGTGTGGAAGCGCACTTGCGCGTGCTGGCCGACGTTTAAAACGGCTGGGGGTGAGGCTTTGGCACAATTGACGCCATGACCGATTCAAACACCCCCAACACCCCCGAGCTGCTTCTGCACGAGCGCAACGCGCGTGGTGTGCACCGCTTGACGCTCAATAGCCCCGCCAGCTTCAACACCTTGAGCGAGGCGATGCTGACCGCGCTGCAAAAAGCATTGAACGCGATTGGGCAGGACGAACAGGCCCGTGTGGTGGTGCTGGGCGCGGCGGGCAAGGCCTTTTGCGCCGGGCACAACCTCAAGGAAATGCGGGCCCAGCCCGAGCTGGCCTATTACCAGCAGCTGTTTGCCCAGTGCAGCCGCATGATGATGACGATTCAGAAACTGCCCGTGCCCGTCATTGCCCGGGTGCAAGGCTTGGCCACGGCGGCGGGTTGCCAGTTGGTGGCGCAGTGCGATTTGGCGGTGTCGGTCGACAGCGCCACTTTTGGGGTGAACGGCATCGATGTGGGCTTGTTTTGTGCCACGCCCAGTGTGCCGCTGGTGCGCAACATGCACGCCAAGCAGGCCATGGAGATGCTGCTGACGGGAGGCTTCATTTCAGCGGCCGAGGCCCAAAGCCGTGGGCTGGTGAACCGAGTGTGCGATGCGGCCGAACTGGATGCACAGATCGACGATTTGGTGAACGCCATTCTGGCCAAACCGCGTGAGGCTGTGCAGGTGGGCAAGGCCTTGTTTTACCAACAGCGCGAAATGGGCATTGAAGCGGCTTACCAGCTGGCAGGCCAAACCATGGCCTGCAACATGGTGCACGAGGTGGCGCAAGAGGGCGTGCAGGCCTTCATCGAGAAAAGGACACCGTCATGGCGGGCATGAGCAACATGGCGGTGGTTGATCCAATGGGTTTGTTGCTCGCTTTGGCGAGGCCCGAGTCTTTGATGGTCTTGGGTGCCTTTGCGGCTTGTTTGGTGCTGGCTTGGCTGATGACATGGGGCGTGCGCCGTGTGTTCAATGGTCAAGACATGGCCATTTTGCTGGGTCGCCAACTGGTGGATGGGGTGCTCTTTCCGGTGCTGCTTTTGGGGCTGACTTTTGTCGCCCGCACTTTGCTGACGCAGCAGCAACCCGCGTCCTTGTTTGTGATTTTGTTGCCTGTTTGCATTTCGCTGGCGGTGATCCGCTTGGGCGTGAAGGTGCTGCAGGTGGCGTTTTCCAATGCGCCCTTTGTGCGGGTGCTGGAGCGCACGATTTCCTGGCTGGCCTGGGGTGCCGTGGTGCTGTGGGTCACGGGCATTTTGCCTTTGGTGCTCAACGAGCTCGATCAGATCAGCTGGAAGATCGGTGGCAGCGTGTTGTCGGTGCGCACCTTGATCGAGGGGGCGCTCACGGCCGGTGCGGTGCTGATTGTGGCGCTGTGGGTGTCGGCGGCCATCGAGGCGCGTTTGCTCAAGTCAGCCACAGGCAGCGACTTGTCGCTGCGCAAGGTCATCAGCAATACGGTGCGGGCATTACTCATGTTTGTGGGCTTGCTGATGGCGCTGTCTTCGGTGGGCATTGACCTGACGGCATTGTCTGTATTGGGTGGTGCGGTGGGTGTGGGCATTGGCTTTGGCTTGCAAAAGCTGGCTTCCAACTACGTCAGTGGTTTTGTTATCTTGGCCGAGCGCAGCATGCGCATCGGTGACATGGTGTTGGTGGACGGTTTTGAAGGGCGCATTGTCGACATCAAGGCGCGTTACACCGTGATCCGTGCCCTGAATGGACGCGAGTCCATCGTGCCCAATGAGTTTTTGATCATCAACCGGGTGGAAAACTTCACCTTGATGGACCCCAAACTGTCCCAGACCACCCTAGTTTCGGTGGCTTATGACAGCGATGTGGAACTGGTGCGGCGGCTTTTGATTGAAGCTTGCGAGAGCCAAGAGCGGGTGCTCAAAGACCCCGCGCCCAATGCCTTTTTGAGCCAGTTTGGCGCGGACGGTCTGGAGTTCACCGTGAGCTACTGGATTGCCGATCCAGAAAATGGCCAATTGGCGCTGCGCTCGACCATCAACATGCTGATCTTGGCCGCGCTGCGTGAGCACAAGATCGAGATCCCGTACCCGCAGAGGGTGATGCACATGGTGGGTGCGGCCAAGCCGGGTCAGGCTTGAGTGGGGCTGAGGCTTTAAAAGTTTTGGCGTTGTTCAGGCCAGACCAGACAGATCAAGGCGGACAGTTCCGCTTCACCCAAGCCCGCCGCTTGGGCAGTTCGCAGTTGCTGTTGAACTGTGGCCATGACCGGCATGGGGGCGCCACTGCTTTGCGCGACCTGCATCACGGTGTCAACATCTTTGAGCATGGTGGACAAAGCACCAATCGAGGGTTGAGTGGGCGTGACCATGCGCGGCACAAACACTTGCAAAGGCTTGGAGTCTGCCCAGCCGCCTTGCAGTGCTTTGGCCAGTTGATTCAGGTCGATGCCGTTGCGGTGGGCCAGGCCCACGGCTTCAGCAATGGCCACCACTGTGCTCGCCACAATGGTCTGGTTGCACAGTTTGGTGGCTTGACCCGCACCACTGTCGCCCATATGGGTGATGTTGCTGGCATAGGCTTGCATGGCTTGGCTGGCGCTGTCCAGGGCCCTGGATGAGCCGCCTACCATCACGGCCAGAGTCCCGGACTGCACGCCGGCCACGCCGCCAGATACAGGGGCATCCAACCAATCAGCCTGACAAGCTTCCAAGAGTCGTTGACTCCACACGCGAGTCTGTTCTGGGGGAACACTGGAGTGGTCCACCAGCCATTGCAATGCGCGAGCATGGACGATGCCGTCGGGGCCAAACACCACCTGTTCAA
>JAKFXJ010000306.1 GCA_021731425.1 Limnohabitans sp.
CAAAAGTGCTGTTGAGTGCGGTCCAATCTTCGTAAGCACCAAACGCCAAACGCGCCGTGTCTTGGCAGCGGCACCATTGGCTGCTGCGCACCGCATCGGGCTTGAAGTTATGCGATTGCAACCACGCGCCGAAGGCCCGTGAGGCTTGGCGGCCCTCTTCGCTCAGGTTGCGCTGGGTACGGCATTGCCCGATCACAAAACCGGGAGGATCACCCAGCCCCGACTCGGTTGCGGCATGACGGATCAACAGCACACCGCCTTGACGCCATGCGGCCAGCAACTGCGCCCGCGAGGTGCTTTGTGCGGTCTGCGCATAAACCCGGCCGGGCGCACTGGCGAGCAAGGGCGCGATGAGGCCCGAGCCCAAGCGGGCCAAGGCCGTGCGACGCGGCACCAAGGGGGAAAAACCAAAAAAAGGTTTCATGCCCCAGGCCTCAATTCACGTCGCCCGAGGCGATTCGGCGCAGCGCCTGCTCAAACACCTCGACCGGCTGACCGCCCGAAATCAGGTGCCTGTCGTTGATGATGACCGCAGGCACCGAGCGGATGCCTGCTTGCGCATAAAACTGCTGGCGCTCGCGCACTTCGGCGGTGTGTGCGTCGCTGTCCAGCACCTCTCGGGCAGCGGCCACATCCAGTCCGGCCGCGGCCACACCCGCTAGCAAAACCTCGGGGTCTTCCACACACTCGGCGCGGCCTTGATAGGCCTGCAAAAACGCTTTTTTCAGGGCATGTTGCGACCCATAGCCCTGGCCTTCGGCCCAGTGCAGCAAACGGTGGGCATTAAAAGTGTTGTAAACCCTACCCCGCCCGCCGGGGTGGAATTCAAAACCCACCTCGGCCCCGCGATCGGCGATCGTCTGGCGAATTTGCGCCTGCTGCTCGGCTGTCGATCCGTATTTTTGCGTCAAGTGCTCGCCCAAATCCTGCCCACCGGGGGGCATGTGCGGGTTCAGCTCAAAGGGCTGAAAGTGCAGATCGGCTTGGACTTCACCGTCCAGACGGACCAAGGCCTGTTCGAGGGAACCCAGGCCCACGGCGCACCAGGGGCAGGCAATGTCGGAAACAAAATCGATTTTCAAAGTGGTCATGGATCGCTTTCAGGGAACGCCTAGGATATTGCCCCAAATCACCGACAATCGCAGATCAAGCCCCCAATCTCCATGATTCCTTGAGCGATAGAGTCCCACCATGAACATCCTTATCCTGCACGGCATCAACCTGAACATGTTCGGCAAACGCGACCCGGCCCAGTACGGCACGACCACGCTGGACGAGATCAACGCCCAACTCACCGCCCTGGGCCAGACCCTGGGCGCTCAAGTCGAGTGCTTCCAGACCAACTTCGAAGGCGAAATGGCCGAGCGCATCCACCGTGCCCATGGCGAGGGCGTGAAAGCGGTGGTCATCAACGCCGGGGCTTGGACACATTACAGCTATGGCATCCGGGACGCCTTGGCCATCCTCAAGTGCCCGATCATCGAAGTGCACATGTCAAACATCCACGCCCGCGAGGCCTTCCGTCACCACTCGGTGATTGCCGACATTGCCAAGGGCCAAATCGCCGGGTTTGGTGTGGACAGCTATTTGCTTGGTCTGCGGGCCGCTGTCTCGGCAGCCCAGAGCTGAAGCGCGGGCCATCCGCGCTGGGCTTGCGCTCGGCGTTGAATCAGTCAGCCAAGGTGTAACGCTGGCACAGCTCTAAAAACGCACCGAGCTGGGGGTCAAGCCCGGTTTCTTCTTGAAGCAAAGCGGCCACGGCCGGGGCCATGCGTGCCGCTTGCCGGGCATCCAGGAAAAGCGCACGCCAACGCCTGGCCAACATGTCTTCCACGGTCAAAGCCCATTCCTGGCGGGCAGCAAAACGCACCATGGCTTCGCTCAGGCCCATGCCCAGGTCTCGGTCAGCACCGGGCAGGCGCAACACATCCTCAGCCTCGGTGCCCCACAAATGCAAACCGGGCGCATCACTGATCTGGTGCTTGGCAGCCGCAAATGAAGGCTTGCCGGGCGTGGGAGAGGGAGCGCCCACCAAACGGTGCTGCGCGGTGTTCACCGGACTTAGGGCCACACCAGGCCCTGTGGCCAAGTCACCGTGTTCGGCCAGAACCTGCAAGACATGCTCGGCCATGCTGCGGTAAGTGGTCCACTTGCCACCAGTCACGGTCACAAAACCCGGGGCTTCACGCTGGATCAGGTGCTCGCGCGACATTTTGCTGGTCGAGCCGCCTGCCGCATCGGCTGCGCCCTGCACCACCAAGGGGCGCAAACCCACCCACACGCTCAGCACATCGGCTCGGCTCAAGCTCACGCCCAGCGACTGCTGCGCTTCGCGAAACAAAAAGTCCAGCTCCTCGGCCATGGGCACGGGCTCTTTGGGCGCATCGGTGCGGGGGGTGTCGGTGGTGCCGATCACGGTCGCCCCCAACCAAGGCACGGCAAACAAGACACGCCCATCGGCGGTGCTCGGAATCAGCACTGCTTCGCGAATGGGCAAACGCTCGCGGGCCACCACCAGGTGCACCCCTTGGCTGGCCGTGACCAGCGGCTTGATTGGGGGCGCCGTGCCACCGTGGGGCGACAAAGCCATTTGGCGCAAACCATCGACCCAGACCCCCGTGGCATTGACCACACACCGGGCCAGTCCCTCGCGGGTTCGGCCGCTGCGCTCGTCGAGCCACGACACGCGCCAACCCTGCGCCACGGGCGACAAGGCCGTCACGCGGCTGTGGTTGTGCAAACTGGCTCCCGCGCGGCGGGCCGTCTTGGCCAGCGCCAGGGCCAGGCGAGCGTCTTCAAACTGGGCATCCCAGTAGCGCATGCCCGCCACCCAGGTGCTTTGCGGCGCAGGGCTGCCAACTGCGGGTGCTGCGCCACCGGCAACACCGCGAGCCGCATCCCCAGGGCAACGCGCCAGCAATTGGCGCCGCGACAAAGCCACCGTGCGCCCCAAGCTCCAGCGCCCAGACAGCCACTGGTACAGCTTCAGGCCCATGCCCGTCCAGGCCCAAGACAGCCAGCTGGCCCCGGGCACCACAAAAGACAAAGGCTGCGCCAAGTGCGGCGCCAAGGCCAAGATCGTGGCACGTTCACGTAAGGCCTCGCGCACCAGCCGCCAGTGCCCCTGCGCCAGGTAGCGCACGCCGCCATGCAGCAATTTGGTCGAACGCGACGAGGTGCCGCAGGCCCAATCGCCCGCCTCCAGCAGCGCCACGCGCTGGCCTTGCAGCGCCGCCTGCACGGCCACGCCCAGGCCCGTGGCACCCCCACCCACCACCAACACATCCCAGTGATCCATGGGTTCGGCAGCGGGGCTCGCCGCGTTCACAACGGGGTCGACAGCGGAAGATGGGCTTGAATTTTCCACAAATTTTCCTGAAATGATCGAAAAATGTTGATCCAAATTGATTTTTTTTGATTGTATCGGTGAATCGCTTGGTTTTTGCGTTATTCTGAATCACTCATTGTTGACACTGTCTTCTTCGCGATTGCCATGGCCCTCAACCCTCGACAACTGTCCCTTTTGCAAGCTGTGCGCGAACACGGCAGCGTCAAAACCGAAACCTTGGCCGAACAGCTGGGCATCCCCTTGCAAACCGTGCGGCGTGACCTGCAGCGCCTGACCGAAGCGGCCATGCTCGAGCGCTTTCATGGCGGTGTGCGGGTGGTCGACTCGTCCACACGCAACACCACCTACACCGAGCGCCAGCGCACCCAGGCACAAGCCAAACAAGACATCGCCCGGCATGTGGCTCAGGCCATCCCCAATGGTGCCAGCCTGTTCATGAACATCGGCACCACCGTCGAGGCCGTGGCCCGCGAGCTGCTACAGCACAAAGGCCTGCGCGTGATCACCAACAACCTGCATGTAGCGCACATCCTGGCGGCCAACCCCGAGTGCGACGTGCTGGTGGCGGGCGGCACCGTGCGGCACGAAGACCTGGGCGTGGTGGGAGAAGCCGCGCTGGCCTTCATCCGGCAGTTCAAGGTGGACATCGGCCTGATCGGCATCAGCGGCATCGACGCCGACGGGACCCTGCGCGACTACGACATGCGCGAAGTCATGGTGGCCCGCGCCATCGTGGCCCAATCGCGCCAAGTCTGGCTGGTGGCCGACCACAGCAAATTCGACCGCCCGGCCATGATCGAAATGGCCCCGCTCAAAGCGGTGCACACCCTCTTCACCGACAGGGCCCCTGCGACAGCGCAGCAGCGCTTGATGGAGGACTTGGGGGTGCGGTGTGTGGTGGCGCTAGCACCATTTAAGGGTTAGACCCTGAACAGTCGGTTCAGCTTTTCTTGCGCGGGGGCAAACCAGTGTGCTGGGTAAGGAGTTGGCCTTTTTTGGGCTGCCCCATGCGTTTGGGCGCCGTCGACAAAGACACCGACGACTTGGCCCCCGCACCCGTGCTGTTTTTGCGACGGGCGCTTTGGTAGCCTTCTTCGGCCAGCGGCTGCCAGTTGGGGATCAAGTGGTGTTTGCCGTTGCCGATCAGGTCTGACCGGCCCATGGCTTTGAGGGCTTCGCGCAGCAGGGGCCAGTTGGTGGCGTCGTGGTAGCGCAAAAACGCTTTGTGCAGGCGGCGGCGTTTGTCGCCTTTGACCACATCCACTTTTTCGCTGTCGCGGGTGATTTTGCGCAGCGGGTTGCGGGTCGAGTGGTACATGGCCGTGGCCGTGGCCATGGGGCTGGGGTAGAAAGTCTGCACCTGATCGGCCCTGAAGCCGTTCTTTTTGAGCCAGATGGCCAAGTTCATCATGTCTTCGTCGCTGGTGCCCGGGTGGGCGGCGATGAAGTATGGGATGAGGAACTGCTTTTTGCCCACTTCTTCGCTGTACTTGTCGAACATCGACTTGAAGCGGTCGTAGGTGCCGATGCCCGGCTTCATCATCTTGGACAGCGGGCCGCCCTCGGTGTGCTCGGGCGCAATCTTCAGGTAGCCGCCCACATGGTGCTGCACCAGCTCTTTCACGTATTCGGGCGACTGCACGGCCAGGTCGTAACGCAGGCCGGAGCCGATCAAGATCTTCTTGATGCCCTTGAGGTTACGCGCCCGGCGGTACATGTTGATCAGCGGGCCGTGGTCGGTGGTCAGGTTCTGGCAGATGCCTGGGAATACGCAGCTGGGTTTGCGGCAGGCCGATTCGATCTCGGGGCTCTTGCAGCCCAGGCGGTACATGTTGGCCGTGGGGCCGCCCAGGTCAGAGATGACGCCGGTGAAGCCTTTGACCTTGTCGCGGATGTCTTCCACCTCGCGGATGATGGATTCCTCAGACCGGCTTTGGATGATGCGGCCTTCGTGCTCGGTGATGGAGCAAAAGGTGCAGCCGCCAAAGCAGCCGCGCATGATGTTCACGCTGAAGCGGATCATTTCCCATGCGGGGATTTTGGTCGCGTGGTCGTGGCTGCCGTTTTCGTCGGCATAGCGCGGGTGTGGGCTGCGTGCATACGGCAGGTCGAACACCAAGTCCATCTCGGCCGTGGTCAGCGGGATGGGCGGCGGGGTGATCCACACGTCACGCGCGGTTGTGCCTTCGCCATGCGCTTGCACCAGGCAGCGGGCGTTGCCGGGGTTGGTTTCCAGGTGCAGCACGCGGTTGGCGTGGGCATAGAGCACGGCGTCTTGCTTGACTTGCTCGTAGCTGGGCAGGCGGATCACGCTTTTGTCGCGGGGCGGGACTTTGTGGGTGCCTTTGCCACGCAGGGCCGGGTTGGGCACAAAGTTGAGCGGCTGAATGATGGGCTCAATAGCGGCTTGCACCGTGCGGGCCTGGGCCACGGCGGCGGACAAATCGGCTTCGATGTTTTTGGCGTTGTGTCCCTCGGCCACTTCCTTGGCTTCTTC
>JAKFXJ010000067.1 GCA_021731425.1 Limnohabitans sp.
GGATTGAGCGAGGTCAGCGGGTCCTGAAAAATCGCACAAATCTTGCGGCCCCGAATGTGGCGCATCTCGTCGGTGTTCAAGTGGTCAATCCGTTGGCCTTCCAACAAAATTTGCCCGCCCGCCACACGGCCCGGTGGTTCAAGCAAACCGATGATCGCCGCGCCCGTGAGCGACTTGCCCGCACCCGACTCGCCCACCACCCCCAGGATTTCACCGGGGGCGATGTCGAAAGAAATATCGTCCAGGGCACGCAAGGTGCCGTGGCGGTTGGGGAACTCCACCACTAGGTTTTTGACTTGTAAAAGACTCATCGCAATCTCGGATTCAGCGCGTCGCGCAACCAGTCACCCAGCAAATTGACCGACAGGGCGATCACCACCAGCATCAGCCCCGGAAAAATCGTGATCCACCACTCACCCGAGAACAAATAGTCATTGCCCACGCGGATCAGCGTGCCCAGCGAAGGCGAAGTGGGCGGTGCGCCCACACCCAAGAAAGACAGTGTGGCTTCGGTGATGATGGCCGTGGCCACCTGGATGGTGGCCAGCACCATGACCGGGCCCATCACGTTGGGCAAGACATGCTTGACCATGATGCGCAGCGGGGCCACGCCTGTCACTCGCGCGGCCTGAACATATTCCTTGTTACGCTCCACCAAAGTCGTGCCGCGCACGGTGCGTGCATATTGCACCCAGCCCGTGAGCGAGATCGAGATGATCAGCACGCCAAAGGCCAGCGACTCATTGGCATTGGGGAACAAAGCACGCCCCACACCCGCGATCAGCAGGGCCACCAAAATGGCCGGAAAAGACAGCATCACATCGCACAAGCGCATGAGCAAGGCGTCGATCCAACCGCCTTTGAAGCCCGCCAGCAAACCCAGGCCCACGCCCACCGCCACAGACAAGACCACCGAGGCCAAACCCACCACCAAAGAGATGCGCGAGCCGTAGATCAGGGCCGACAAAATGTCACGCCCTTGATCGTCGGTGCCCAGCAAGAACTTGTTGGTGCCTCCCTCCATCCAAGCTGGGGGCAAGCGGGCATCGCTCAGTTCCAACGTGGCCAGATCAAACGGGTTGGTCGGCGCGACCCAGCCGGCAAAAACCGAACAAAAGAGACAGATGAAGGCGATGCCAGCCGCCACCATCGCCGTTGGCGATTGGCGGAAGCTGTAACCAACGTCGCTGTCGAGCCAGCGTTTCAGTGCATTCATGGATTACTTGACGGTGATGGACTTGAATGGCATGGAGTTGTCACCGCGCTGCACCAAGCTGATCTTTTTGTTGATGCCCCAGGCCAAGGCCTGCTGGTGCAAAGGCAGGTGACCAATGTCAGCGCTGTGCAACTCAAAGGCCTCTTTGATCATCGCGTTGCGTTTGGCCTGATCGGTTTCGCTCTGGATTTTCACGGTCAACTCGTCGACCTTGGGGTTGCAGTAAGCGCCCAAGTTGAACTGTCCAGTGCCCTTGTCATCCACGCAGCGCATCAAGGCATTGAGTGCGTTGTGGGCATCGTAGGTGCTGGGAGTCCAGCCCAGCAAATAGAAGCTGGTGTCACGGCGCAGGATTTTGGGGAAATAAGTGCCCTTGGTCTCGGCCTTGAGGTTGACCTTGACGTTCACACGAGCCAAGTTGGCGGCCACGGCCTCGCAGATCTGACCGTCATTGACATAGCGGTCGTTCGGGCAGTTCATGTCGATGGTGAAACCTGTGGGGTAACCCGCTTCGGCCAGCAGCTTTTTGGAGGCTTCAGCATCAAAGGGCAGGCGTTTGTTCAAATCGGGGTTGAAGCCGTTGATGCCGGGACCGACCATCAAAGCGCTGGGGTTGGAGGCGCCGCGCATCACAGTGCGCTTGATGCCTTCGATGTCGATGGCCTGGTAGAAGGCTTGGCGCACGCGCTTGTCCTTGAAGGGGTTCTTGCCCTTCACGCTGGAGTACAGCAGTTCGTCACGCTTTTGGTCCATGCCCAAAAAGATGGTGCGCAGCTCTGGCGCCACCAGAGCGCGGGTATTGGCACCTGCATTGATGCGGGGCACGTCCTGCACAGGCACGGGCTCCATGATGTCAATCTCGCCCGACAGCAAAGCGGCTACGCGGGTGGGGTCATTGGCGATCACGGAGAAGATGACTTCGTCAACGTTGCCGTCGATTTTGCCCCAGTAGCTGCCGTTGCGAACAAAGGTGGTGCGCACGTTGGGCTGACGCTCACGCAGGCGGTAGGGGCCTGTGCCATTCGCGCGGAACGATGCGGCGTTTTCAATGCCCTTACGGCGGTCCACCGGACGTGTGGCCTGGTTATCTTCGCACCATTTCTTGCTCATGATGAACACGGTCGACAACACGTTGGGCAAGATGGGGAACGGCGATTTGGTCTCGATCTCGATGGTGTGGCTGTCGATCTTGCGCACTTCCTTGATGTCGTTGGTGTTGCTGCGCATGTCCGAGCCTTCACCCGCAGCGCGGTTCAGCGAGAACACCACGTCATCGGCTGTGAAAGGCGTGTCGTCATGGAATTTCACGTTCTTGCGCAGCTCAAAACGCCACACGTTGGGCGAAGTTTGCTTCCACGAAGTGGCCAGACCGGCTTCGAACTTCAGGTCTTTGCTCACGCCCACTAGCGATTCATAGACGTTGTTCGTGATGCTCAGTTGCAAGGATTCGTTGAGCGAATGGGGGTCCATGGACAAAGCGTCGCCCTGGTTGGCGATGCGCACGGTGGCCGCATGGGCGCTGCCCATGGCCAAGGCCGACACCACGGCCAAAGCGGTCAAAGAACGTTTGAATGAAAGCTGGTGCATAAAAACTCCTGAAAGTGGTCAAAGAAAGGGGTTGAAAAAATCATGAACTGCTCGAGGCAGCGCTCAGTGGCAAAGCCTGCTCGATCAAGCTGGCATGCAACGCCGCGCCCAAGGGCAGGATGTCGTCGTTGAAGTCGTAACGGCTGTTGTGCAGCGGGTGCGGGCCGGGGCCGTGTGGCAAGCCCTGGCCAATGCGGATGTACGCCCCGGGCTTGGCCTGGAGCATGAAAGAAAAATCTTCGCCACCCATGCTGGGCAGCATGTCGCGCCAAACCTTGTCTTCACCGACCAAAGCCGCCGCCACATCGCAGGCGAATCGCGCTTCGGGCACAGTGTTCACGGTGGCAGGATAGACGCGCTCATAGGTCAATTCGGCAGATGCCCCAAAGCCTTGTGCGACACCGTTGCACAAGGCACGCAAACGGTCTTCGATCTGGTCTTGCACGCGCTCGCTGTAGGTGCGCACAGTACCCACCAAAATCGCCTCGCCCGGGATCACACTCATGGCGCCGGGGTGACCCGCCTGCATCGAGCAAATGCTGATCACCGCCTGGTCAAAAGCCGACAGGTTGCGCGAAACCACACTTTGCACAGCGGTGATGATGTGTCCGGCCACCAGCACCGGGTCCACACCCTGGTGCGGGCGTGCGCCGTGTCCGCCTTTGCCGATGATGCGGATCTCGATGCGGTCCACTGCCGCCTGCATGGGGCCGGGGGTGATGCCAATCACCCCCAAAGGGGTCTCGGGCGAATTGTGTTGGGCATAGACCTGTTCACAGGGGAAGCGCTCAAACAGACCGTCTTGCATCATGGCTCGGGCACCCGCGTAACCCTCTTCGCCGGGCTGAAAAATCAGCACGGCCGTTCCATCAAAGCGCCGGGTTTCGGCCAGGTAACGGGCCGCGCCCATCAGCATGGCAGTGTGGCCGTCGTGGCCACAGCCGTGCATCAGCCCGGGCGTGCCCGATTTCCAAGAGCATTCGTTGTGCTCAGTCAAAGGCAAAGCGTCCATGTCGGCCCGAAGACCAATCATGCGGCCTGGGTTGCTTGCCGAGCGGCCTTGGCCGTGCACCAAAGCCACCACGCCGGTTTTGCCAATGCCGGTGTGGATGCTGTCCACGCCGCAGACCTTGAGCATCTCGGCCACGCGGGCCGAGGTGTAGACCTCTTCAAAGCCCAGCTCGGGGTGGGCGTGCAGGTCGCGCCTGAAGGCGGTGAGTTCGGGATGGAACTGGGCGATTCGCGCAAAAGCTGCGCCTCGCCCCAACACCGATTGCAAAGAAGCGCCCACGCTCAATGCCCTCCGGGCTTGCCCACGCGAAGGCGCGGGTCGACCACAAAATAGAGCAAATCCACAATCAGGTTGATGACCACAAAAATCAATGCAATCAGGCAGAGGTAAGCGGCCATCACGGGAATGTCTGCGAATGTCACGGCCTGGATGAACAACAGGCCCATGCCTGGCCACTGGAACACGGTCTCGGTGATGATGGCAAAAGCAATCAAACCACCCAACTGCAAGCCGGTGATGGTCATCACCGGCACCAAGGTGTTCTTGAGTGCATGACCAAAATGGATGGCGCGGTTGGACAGGCCACGGGCACGGGCAAACTTGATGTAGTCGGTGCGCAGCACCTCCAGCATCTCGGCACGCACCAGGCGCATGATGAGCGTGAGCTGAAAAATCGCCAGCGTCACAGCGGGCAGCACGATGTGGTGCCAGCCCTTGGCTGTCATCAGGCCACTCGACCACCAACCCATTTGAACCACGTCACCCCGGCCAAAACTGGGAAACCAGCCCAGCATCACCGCAAACACCAAGATCAACAAGATGCCGATCAGGAAGGTGGGCAGCGACACCCCGAGCAGCGACACCGTCATGATGAACTGGCTGGCCCATGTGCCGCGACGCAGGGCCGCATACACCCCCATGGGGATGCCAATGACCAAAGCCAAAGAGGCGGCCACCATCGCCAGCTCCAGGGTGGCGGGCAAGCGCTCGGCAATCAAGCGCGAGACCTTGGCCCCCTGACGCAGACTCAGGCCGAACTCGCCTTGCACCGCATTGGCCAAAAAGTGGCCAAACTGCACAAAGAAAGGTTGGTCAAGTCCCAGGTCAGCACGAAGCATGTCGATCTGCTCTTTGGTGGCATCTTGCCCCAGCAAGAACACCACCGGATCACCCACATACTGAAAGAGCAAAAAAGCGATAAACGCGACCGTGACCATCACGACCACGGCCTGGATCAGCCGCTGCAAGATGAAAGCGAGCATCAGTTGACCTTGATCAGCGTCCAGTCGAGGCGGTTGTCAGGGCGGTGCACCACCTCGACGTTTTTCTTCATGGCCCAAGGAATCACTTGGTTGTGCAGTGGAATGTGGGCCACGGTGTCGTTTTGCAGTTGCAGACCTTCGGTCAGCAAGCGATCACGAACAGGCAAATCGGTCTCGGTTTTCACGCGGTCCACGATGTAGTCCATGCGAGGGTTGCTGTAGCGGCCCACGTTGTAGTTGCCATCGCCGCCTGTGCCCACGGTGCGGGTGAGCGACTGCAGGCTGTACAAAGCGTCAAAGGTCGGCACGCCCCAGCCCAACATGTAAATGCTGGCTTCGTAGCGCTGGATCATGGGGAAGTAAGTCACCAACGGTTGTGTGCGCAGTTTGGCCTTCACGCCCACCTTCGCCCACATGGCGGTGATGGCCTGGCAGATCTCTTCGTCATTGATGTAGCGGTTGTTGGGGCAGGCAAAGTCCACCTCAAAGCCATTGGGGTAACCGGCTTCGGTCAACAGCTTCTTGGACGCATCCAATGAATAGGGGAAACGCGTGTCCACTGCTTGGGTCCAGCCGTTGACTTGGGGGGCCACCAAGGCACCGGTGTTTTGCGACAAGCCGCGCATGGTCACGCGGTGGATGGTGTCCATGTCGATGGCTTGGTACAGCGCCTTGCGGACCTTCACGTCTTTGAGGGGGTTTTTTCCTTTGACGTTGGAGCCGGGCAGTTCGGCGCGGTGCTGGTCCATGCCCAAAAAGATGGTGC
>JAKFXJ010000397.1 GCA_021731425.1 Limnohabitans sp.
ATGTATTGGTCAAAAAGCGTCTCATTTTTTCCCCATCAAGCCTTGTGGCATGACCAGCAAGACCAAGATCATGATCAAAAAGGAAATCACATCCTTGTATGCCGACGACAAGAAACCCGCCGCCAGGGACTCACTGACACCCAAAACCAAGCCCCCCAAAATTGCGCCGGGCAATGATCCGAGCCCACCCAATATCAACACGGCAAAACCCTTCACCGCAAAACTTTCACCCACGCCTGGAGCAAGTGCCAGCAACGCACCAATCAGGGCACCTGCCGCCACCCCAAGGGCCGAAGAAATCGCAAACACCACCGATGAGACGAAATTCACATTCACACCCATCAGCACCGCCGCATGGCGGTTTTGAGCCACGGCACGAACCGACTTGCCCGTTTTTGTCTTTAATAGAAGCAGCGTCACCACAGCGACCAAGGTGACCGATGTCACGATCACCACCATCCGCAGCTGCGCCACGAAGATGCCGCCAAAATCAAACACCTGCTGGTACGGCGTTTGAATGATCACCTGATCAGCACCAAACAAAAGCAGGTTCCCGCCTTCGAGCATCATGGTCAGACCCAGAGCAATGATGAACGCATTGATGTGCGGTGCATCGCGCACAGGCCGATAAGCAAAGCGCTCAATCAGCATGCCCATGACCGCACCAACAGGCATGGCCAAGGCCATGCTGACAAAGAGGGACAGTCCCATCGTTGTCGAAAAAACGAACGTCAAGTAGCCCCCAAACATGGCCAATGAGCCATGTGCGAAATGCGCGATTCCCAATATTCCGAAAACCACGGTCAGTCCAAGGGCCACCAGTGTGTAGACGGAACCAATGGCAAGTCCATTGAAAATTTGTTGCAGTATTTCATTCATCGCATTTCACCGATCGGATATGCCAGCTGAGGAAGACAGAAACCCACGCGACTCAGCGCATGACTGAGTCGCGGGTTGTTGGCCCATTGAGCTGTGGACTTATTTGCGGATGCTGCGCAAAAATTGTGAGTAGGCTTTGTTGTCAGATGGCAGCTCGGACACGAAGACCCACTTGCCTTTTTGCCACTGGAAGGCGCCATTGGACGTGTAGGCCTGACCGTTTTGGTCGAACATGGCGCCACCATCGTTGGGCATGTACTTCATGACCGCTTCTTTGGGAATGGGCAAATTGCGCACGGCATCCGCGACTTTCTTGGCATCCTTGGCACTTCCCGCGCGTTCAATCGCATTCTTCAAAACATACACCTGGTCATAGGCGTAGGGTGAACTGGGTGTGGGTGATTGGTTGAATTTTTTCCTGTAATTGGCATCGTAGGTTTTGGCTTGTGGGCCCAACGCTTCGATGGTCAACTCTGTGGGGCGAAGGTCCCAAACGCCTTCCATTTGTGCACTTGTGACCACCTTGAGAAACTGCTCTTCGCTTCCGCTGGTAAAACCGTAACGCGGCACATTCAGGCCCAACTCCACCGCTTGGCGGTAAACAAATGCTGCGGGCTCCACGTAACCCACAACCAAGATCGCATCGGGCTTGAGACCGCGGATTTTGGTCAATTGTGGTGTCATATCGCGATCACGAAGGCCAAATGCCTCTTTGGCGATAATTTTTCCACCTACCTTGTTCAGTTCTTTCTCGAACGCGTCGACATATTGGGTGTAAAAACCAACCTCCAAAGCACCAATGACGGCCACGTTTCGAGCACCCTTTTGAGCGACAAATGTGCCAGCTGCTGCGCCCGTGAAGTCTGCTGGTGGCCGTGTCCGATAAACGTTCGGAATGCCTTGAGCCGTGATGGCGCGTTCAGCCGCATTGCCCACCAGCATGACCGCGTCTTCTTTGGCAATGAATGAAGCAACCGCGCTGGTTGAGCCCGAGCAGCAAAAACCCAGAAGGTATTTCACGTTGTCACGGTCAATCAGCTTTCGAACACTGTTGGTCGCTTCCGTGGGGTTGGCTTTGTCGTCCGAGGTGATCACCTTGAGTTTGTAGGTGGTTGCACCTGCCTTGATACCGCCTCCTGCATTGATCTCGTCGGCAGCCATTTGAACGGCATTGGCCTGTGGCAAGCCGTAAACAGCACCACCGCCCGTCAAAGCATCGTTGACACCGATCACCAAGACTTCCTCGGCTGCATGCACAGCGGGAGAAAATGCAGCGCCGATCACCAACGCCATCAACGTCATCTGTTTTTTCAGTTTCATTTTGTCTCCAGTTAAAAAATTTTTGGCGAACCCCATGATTGGGATGCCGCTTCTGCGTCAATAGCCCAAATAGGCTTTACTTACTTGCGGATCATTTTTTAATTCTTGCCCTGTGCCTTGAAGCACAACTTCGCCCGCTTCCAAAACATAAGCACGATCTGCCAGACGCAAGGCCATGGCTGCGTTTTGTTCAACCAAAACAATGGTGGTTCCCATGGCCTTGATGCGCACCAAAATTTGTTCAACTTCTTCCACAATTTTTGGCGCGAGGCCCAAAGAGGGCTCATCAAAGATACAAAGCTTGGGTCGGGCCATCAGTGCCCGCGCTATGGCCAGCATTTCTTGTTCACCGCCAGAAAGAGTGCCAGCCCTTTGTTTGGCTCGTTGGCGCAACACAGGAAAGAGATCGAGCATTTTTTCGACGTCACTTTTCTGCTCCTTATCGTTGCGTGTATGTGCACCCATTTCCAAATTCTCAACAACCGACATTTCCGCAAACACTTGCCGGCCTTCTGGACACATGGTGATGCCTCTGCGAACAATGGCATGCCCGCTCAGACCATCCAAGCGCTCGCCCAAAAACTCGATGCTGCCTGAGCGCACCTCGTTCAGGCCACAAATGCATCGCAAGGTGGTTGTTTTGCCGGCGCCATTGGCGCCAATCAGCGCGACACATTCGCGCTCATTCACATCAAAACTGATGCCGTGCAAAACATTCACTTTTCCATAACCTGCCGTGAGGTTTTTAATGTGTAGCATCAGTGCACTCCACCCAAATACGCTTCAATGACGGCAGCGTCACGCTGAATTTCTTCGGGCTTGCCCTCTGCAATTTTTTGTCCGAAATTCAGCACCACGATCCGATCACACACCTCCATGATCAGTCCCATGTGGTGCTCGATCACCAAAACAGCCAACCCACGTTTGCGAATGCGCATGATGACTTCGGCCAATTCTTTGCGCTCTTTGGCCACCATGCCTGCAGCGGGCTCATCCAGCAAAATCAGTTTTGGATCTGCCGCCATCGCCGTCGCGATCATCAACAAGCGCTGCTGTGCCGATGAAATCGTTGATGTGGGGTCATTTGTGACGTCACCCAAGCCTACAAACTCCACCAACTCTTGGGCTTTGGCGCGTTGCTCAGCGTCTTGGGCTCTCGCTTCCTTCATTCGCAGCACCGAGCGCCATGGCGAGACGCTGTAGCTGGTGTGACAGGCCGTCAAAACTTGCTCCAACACACTGAATTCGGCAAGCAAACTCGTGGTTTGAAATGTCCGCGCCAAGCCCAAAGGGACACGCTGGCTGATGGGAAGTTTGTTGATATTTTGGTTGCGCCAAACAATGTCTCCGGAACTCGGTGGCACGGCACCGGAAATCAAGTTCACTGTCGTGGATTTGCCGGATCCGTTGGGTCCGATCAATCCCACAATTTCATTGGAATTCACATCAAAGCTCAAATTTTTAACGGCCTGTACGCCACCAAAATTTTTACTGACTTGATGCAAAGTTAGCAGTCTCTCTTGCTCAGGCATGGGAACTTGGTCTTTCCGTGGTCGCAATTGAAGTGGCTCAATGGTCTTTTGTGCCGATGGCTTCGGTCTCTGCACACCACCATGGAGGTCAGTTTATTATTAGACCGGTCGTCTACAACTGGGGTATTCCCTGCCCTCGTTGGCTCTGATGCTCAAGGGCTTCGCCTTTGAGCGACCGCGCCATCTCGGGTGCGGCCAGCACCCTCCCACAACTCGCCGCTATCTTGCGGGATGGCCCCACGCCAACTCACACTCAACACCCGGGCTTTGCGCACTCGGTGAAACCACACGACTTGGCGACGCCCCTTCAGCCCGCAGACCCCAGCGCCAGCCCCGCATGCTCGCGCAGCGGGTGAAAGTGAATTTTGGGGAATCGCTCTTGCGCCAGGCGGACGTCGTAAGGGCTGGTGCACAAATACGCCAGCGTGCCCGCCGCGTCGAGCGACATGCGCTGCGGGTAGGCGTTGGTGAACTCTCGCAGTTCGGCCGGGGTGTCGGCGGTGATCCAACGGGCACCGGTGTACTGGCAACCCTCCAGACGCACATCGCAGTCGTATTCGGCTTTGAGGCGGTGCTGCACCACTTCAAACTGCAGCTGGCCCACCGCGCCCAGCAGCATGGGGCCACCGATTTCGGGTTTGAAGACCTGGATCGCGCCCTCTTCGCCCAACTGGTCGAGGCCGGTTTGCAATTGCTTGGTGCGCAGCGGGTTCTTCAGGATCACGGTCATGAAGAGTTCGGGCGCAAAGAAAGGCAGGCCAGTGAATTGCAAATTCGCACCATCGGTGATGGTGTCACCCAGCTGCACGCCACCGTGGGTGGTGAAGCCGATGATGTCGCCCGCATAGGCTTCGTCGACCGCTTCGCGCCGTTGGCTAAGGAACGTGACCACACTGGTGGGGCGCAGTTCTTTGCCTGTGCGTTGCACCTTGAGCTTCATGCCGGGGGTGTATTTGCCTGACGCCATGCGCACAAAGGCAATGCGGTCGCGGTGGTTGGCGTCCATATTGGCCTGCACCTTGAACACCACACCCGAGAACGCGCTGTCTTCGGGCTGGATCTCTTTGACCACGGGCTGCTTGTTGACCAGCAGGTTGCTGGTGCGGGGCTTGGGCGCGGGGGCCAAATCGACCAGGGCGTCGAGCACTTCCATCACACCGAAGTTGTTCACACCGGAGCCAAAGAACACGGGCGTTTGTTTGCCCGCCAAAAATGCCGCTTCGTCAAACGCGGGCGATGCGCCGGTGGCCAGCTCCATGCTGTCCATGGCGGTCTGCCACTCCAGGCCAAAGCGCTCGGCCAGTTGGGCTTGCTCGGTGAGCGGGATGGTTTCGAAGTCTTGCGGCAGGCGTTCGCTGCCGGAGTCGAACACCGTCATGGCCTGCGTGCGCAGGTTGATGATGCCGCCAAACGATTTGCCCTGGCCCACGGGCCAAGTCATGGGCACGCAGGGCATGCCCAGCTCGCGCTCAACCTCATCCAGAATATCGAGTGGGTCGCGCACTTCGCGGTCCATCTTGTTCACAAAGGTGATGATGGGCGTGTCGCGTTGACGGCAAACTTCAATCAGGCGGCGGGTCTGCGCTTCCACACCGTTGGCCGCGTCAATCACCATCAGCGCCGAGTCCACGGCAGTCAGCACGCGGTAGGTGTCTTCCGAGAAGTCTTTGTGGCCGGGCGTGTCGAGCAGATTGATGACGTGCTCGCGGTAGAGCATTTGCATGACGGACGAGGCCACCGAGATGCCGCGCTGCTTTTCAATTTCCATCCAGTCGGATGTGGCGTGGCGCGAGGCCTTGCGGGCCTTGACCGAGCCAGCGATCTGGATCGCGCCCGAGAACAGCAAGAGCTTTTCGGTCAGCGTGGTTTTACCCGCGTCGGGGTGCGAAATGATGGCAAACGTCCGGCGGCGCCGGGTTTCGTGGGCGTAGGTCACAAGGGAGTCCTGAAGATCGTGCGGACCGCCAAGGGGGTCCAAGGCTGGCCTGGCCCGTGCGGACTGGCGAAAGAGGTGATTTTACCGGGCGATGGGCGCCAGTCACCAAAGCGCGGACCCGCCGTGCGGACCGGGGATACACTGCCGGGTATGAACGCCAACCTCATCC
>JAKFXJ010000003.1 GCA_021731425.1 Limnohabitans sp.
GGGGCATTGCCCGCACGGAAGGCGGCAATGGCGGCCGTCATGGACTCGTCGTAGCTGCCCTTGAAGGTGGGCACGATTTTGTAGTCTTTTTGGCTGGCGTTGAAGTCTTTGGCCAGGTCGTTGACCCATTCACCCAGGGCGCCGCCCATGGAGTGCCACCACTGGACTTCGGTTTGAGCCTGGGCTGACACGCTGGCCAGGCCCAATGCGAGGGCGGTGAGGGAGAGTTTGAGTTTCATGCGGGCTCCTGAAAGGGGTAAAACAAGAATGAATAGACCGCTTGGGTTGTCCAAGCCTGAGGGCTGTCGGATTGTATTGAGGCCTATTCACATGTCTTACGGATTAAAACCATGTGAAAGATTGATGACAACCCGGACTTTCCATGAGACCAGACCCCTGGGTGACAGGTGCCCCCACCCCCGGCGCGTGTTTGTTGCACTGCGGTAACATTCAACCTCAGCCGGTTTGACATTGGTTTCGGGTCTGGCTGACAGCGTCTTCAGCGACGCCATTGACTGCGCCACACCCATGAATGCACCCACCACGCTCCAACTTTTGATGCAAGCCGACGCCGATGCGCCGCGCTTGCGCGAGATTCCGTACAACTACACCAGCTTTTCAGACCGTGAAATTGTGCTGCGTTTGCTGGGTGAGTCGGCTTGGGATCTGCTGAACCAGCTGCGCCAAGAGCGGGGCACAGGCCGATCTGCTCGGATGTTGTACGAAGTGCTGGGTGACATCTGGGTGGTCGAGCGCAACCCCTATTTGCAAGACGACCTGCTGGACAACCCCGCCCGACGCAAATTGCTGGTCGAGGCCTTGCAGCACCGTTTGGGCGAGGTGCAAAAGCGTCGCACGCCACAGGCCGACGCTGCCCGTGACGCCTTGGTGGGGCAATTGTTGACCATGGCCGCCCAGGCTGTGACGCAGTTCAGTGAGCGCTTCACCCGCATGGCCAAGCTGCGCAGCCAGGTGCAAAAAACCCTGGGGCGCCTCACCGCCAAGGACAACATCAAGTTCGACGGCCTCTCGCGCGTGAGCCATGTGACCGACGCGACCGACTGGCGCGTGGAATACCCCTTTGTGGTGCTGACGCCTGACTCTGAGGTCGAAATGGCGGGGCTGGTCAAAGGCTGTATCGACTTGGGCCTGACCATCGTTCCACGCGGCGGCGGCACGGGTTACACCGGCGGCGCGATCCCGCTGACTTGGAAGAGCGCGGTCATCAACACGGAAAAGCTCGAAGCCATGACCGAAGTCGAAATGGTCGACTTGCCGGGCATTGCGCACAAAATTCCCACCATTTACACCGAAGCCGGTGTGGTGACCCAGCGTGTGGCCGATGCGGCCGAGCGCGGTGGTTTTGTTTTTGCGGTGGACCCGACTTCGGCCGAGGCCAGCTGCATTGGCGGCAACATCGCCATGAACGCGGGCGGCAAAAAAGCGGTGTTGTGGGGCACGGCGCTCGACAACCTGGCCAGCTGGCGCATGGTCACGCCCGACGCCGAATGGCTGGACGTGGTGCGCATGGACCACAACATGGGCAAGATCCACGACGCAGAGGTCGCCACCTTTGAGCTGCGCTACTTCAAAGCCGACGGCAAAACCCCGATCCGCACCGAAACTCTGGTGATCCCGGGCAAGACTTTCCGCAAGGAAGGTTTGGGCAAGGACGTGACCGACAAATTCTTGAGCGGCCTGCCGGGCGTGCAAAAAGAAGGCTGCGACGGCCTGATCACCAGCGCCCGTTGGGTCGTACACCGCATGCCCACCCACACTCGCACCGTGTGCATGGAGTTTTTTGGCCACGCTCGCGAAGCGGTGCCCAGCATCGTCGAGATCAAAGACTTCATGTTTGCCGAGCAAAAGCGCACCGGCACCGTGATGGCGGGTCTAGAGCACTTGGACGACCGTTATTTGCGGGCCGTGGGTTATTCCACCAAGAGCAAGCGCGGCGGTTTCCCCAAGATGGTACTGATCGGTGACATTGCCGGTGACAACGCCGACGACGTGGCCAAGGCGACCAGCGAGATCGTGCGCATCGCCAACTCGCGCAGCGGCGAAGGCTTCATCGCCATCAGCCCAGAGGCACGCAAGAAGTTTTGGCTTGACCGTAAAAAGACGGCCGCCATCTCGCGCCACACCAACGCCTTCAAGGTCAACGAAGACGTGGTGATTCCCTTGCCGCGCATGGCCGAGTACACCGACGGCATCGAGCGCATCAACATCGAACTGAGCCTGCGCAACAAGCTCAAGCTGTGCCGCGAAATCGAAGCCTTTTTGGAGCGGGGCAACCTGCCGCTGGGCAAACAAGACGACGCCAGCGACATCCCTTCGGCCGAGTTGCTGGAAGACCGCGTGGCGCAAGCCTTGGCGGTGGTGCGCGAAGTGCGTGCGCAGTGGCAGGGCTGGTTGAACGATGTCGACGCGCTCTTTCCTCAGCTGCAAGAGCACAGCCTGAGGGCCAGCTGGAAAACACAAATCCGCCCGGCGTTCCAGAACATCTTCTCGGGCTCAGCTTTCCTGCCGATCCTGACCGAAGTCATGGCCATTCACCAGCGCGTGCTCAAAGGCCGCGTGTGGGTGGCGCTGCACATGCACGCGGGTGACGGCAATGTGCACACCAACATCCCGGTGAACAGTGACAACTACGAGATGCTGCAGACTGCGCACGAAGCGGTGGCCCGCATCATGGTGCTGGCCCGCAGTCTGGACGGTGTGATCTCGGGCGAACACGGCATTGGCATCACCAAGCTGGAGTTTTTGACCGACGCCGAGTTGGCCAACTTCACCGCCTACAAAGCCAAAGTGGACCCCGAAGGGCGCTTCAACAAAGGCAAGCTGCTGCGCGGCGCGGCCCTCACGGGGCTGGGCGACGATGTGCATGCGGCCGATTTGACACACGCTTACACCCCCAGCTTTGGCCTGATGGGCCACGAGTCGCTGATCATGCAGCAGTCCGATATTGGCGAGATTGCTGCCAGCGTGAAAGATTGCCTGCGCTGCGGCAAGTGCAAGCCGGTGTGCGCCACGCATGTGCCGCGTGCCAATTTGCTCTACAGCCCACGCAACAAGATTTTGGCGACCTCTTTGCTGGTCGAAGCCTTTTTGTACGAAGAGCAAACCCGCCGCGGCATCTCGATCAAGCATTGGCAGGAATTCGAAGACGTGGCCGACCACTGCACCGTGTGCCACAAGTGCCTGACACCTTGCCCGGTCAACATCGACTTTGGTGATGTGTCCATGAACATGCGCAACTTGCTGCGCAAGATGGGGCAAAAAAGCTTCCGCCCCGGTAACGCTGCGGCCATGTTCATGCTCAACGCCACCAACCCTGAAACCATCAAGCTGGCGCGTGCCGCCATGGTTGGCGTGGGCATGAAAGCCCAGCGGTTTGTGGCAGGTTTGCTCAAGGGCGTGGCCCGCAAGCAAACCAGCGCACCGCCTGCATCGGTGGGCACCGCGCCCATCAAAGAGCAGGTGATCCACTTCATCAACAAGAAGATGCCGGGTAACCTGCCCAAGAAAACGGCGCGGGCTTTGCTGGACATCGAAGACAACGATTACGTGCCCATCATCCGCAACCCGAAGGCCACCACATCTGAATCAGAAGCGGTGTTTTACTTCCCCGGTTGTGGCTCCGAGCGCCTGTTCAGCCAAGTGGGCCTGGCCACCCAAGCCATGCTCTGGCATGTGGGCGTGCAGACGGTGTTGCCACCGGGCTACCTGTGCTGCGGCTACCCGCAAAAGGGCTCGGGCCAGTTCGACAAGGCCGAGAAGATCATCACTGACAACCGCGTGCTGTTCCACCGCGTGGCCAACACGCTCAACTACCTGGACATCAAGACCGTGGTGGTGAGCTGCGGCACCTGTTATGACCAGCTGCAGGGCTACCAGTTCGACAAGATTTTCCCCGGCTGCCGCATCATCGACATCCACGAATTCTTGCTCGAAAAAGGCATGAAGCTGGATGCGGGCGGGGCCTATCTTTACCACGACCCTTGCCACAGCCCCATGAAGCAGCAAGAGCCCATGAAGACCGTGAAGGCCTTGATGGGTGACAACGTGATTGAGAGCAAACGTTGCTGCGGCGAGTCGGGCACGCTGGGCGTGACGCGCCCTGACATCTCGACCCAAGTGCGCTTTCGCAAGGAAGAAGAGCTGCTCAAGGGTGAAGCCGCCCTGCGCAGCAGTGGTGCGTTGGCCCCGCAGGCCAACGTGAAAATCCTGACCAGCTGCCCCAGCTGCCTGCAGGGCTTGTCGCGCTTTGGCGACGACATGAAAAACGGCTTGCTCGAAGCCGACTACATTGTGGTCGAAATGGCCAAGCACATCCTCGGCGAAGAATGGATGCCCGAGTACGTCAATGCCGCCAATGCAGGCGGCATCGAGCGCGTGCTGGTGTAAGCCCAACGCGCAAACCGACAGCAAGATTTCGAAAGCATAAGATGGCCGGATTGAAAAAAGACATACCCCACCCCGAGTCGCTGACCCTGCACGGTCAAACCCGGGTGCTGGAGATCGGATTTTCTGACGGTGCGCAGTTCCGCATCCCGTTTGAGCTGATGCGCGTGTACTCGCCCTCGGCTGAGGTGCAAGGCCACGGCCCCGGCCAGGAAGTGCTGCAAACCGGCAAGCGCGAGGTCGGCATCGCCGAGATCGAACCCGTGGGCAATTACGCCGTGAAACCCACATTCACCGATGGGCACGAATCCGGCCTGTTCACCTGGGAATACCTGTACTTTTTGGGTGACCAGCAAGACGCTTTGTGGAAGCAGTACGAGGACCGCCTGCAAGCGGCGGGCATGAGCCGTGACGCACCCATGATCGAAGCCTCGGCGGGCGGCAGCTGCGGTCACAAGCATTAAGGAGTCGGGTATGAGCAGCACCCACTTCGGTTTCAAAACCGTCGACGAGAGCGAAAAAGCCAAGCACGTGCGTGGCGTGTTCGACTCGGTCGCGTCCAAATACGACGTGATGAACGACCTGATGTCCATGGGCTTGCACCGCGTGTGGAAGACCTACACCGTGCAGGTGGCCAACCTCAAAGAGGGCGATCAGGTGCTGGACATCGCAGGCGGCACGGGCGATTTGTCCATGGCGTTTGCCAAAAAAGTCGGTGCTACGGGCCGTGTGGTGCACACCGACATCAATGAAGCCATGCTCTCCACCGGGCGTGACCGCTTGGTTGACCACGGCTTGGCTTTGCCCACTTTGGTGTGTGATGCCGAAAAGTTGCCATTTCCTGACGCCCACTTCAATGTGGTCAGCGTCGCCTTTGGCCTGCGCAACATGACACACAAGGATGTGGCCTTGAAGGAAATGTGCCGGGTGCTCAAGCCGGGCGGAAAGTTGCTGGTTTTGGAGTTTTCCAAAGTGGCCAAACCCCTCGAAAAGGCTTACGACTGGTACAGCTTCAAGATCTTGCCGCAGTTGGGCAAACTGGTGGCGGGCGACGCCGACAGCTACCGTTATCTGGCCGAGTCCATCCGCATGCACCCTGGCCAGGAAGAGCTGAAAACCCTTATGAAAAATGCCGGATTTGGCCATGTGGATTTTCACAATTTGTCGGCCGGGGTGGTAGCCTTGCACATGGGCATCAAATGTTGAAGCCCGAAAACTGAATTTCCCGAGTTGGAGACACCATTAACAAGAAGTTGATGACACTGATGCTCGCAGGCGTGATGGCCTTGGGCAGCCTGAATGCTGAAGCCGCACGCCGCATGGGTGGCGGCAAATCTATGGGCCAGCAGTCCAATCAGGTCACCAAGCGCGACGCCGCGCCGCAAACCCCTGCTGCACCGGCACAAAACGCTGCTCCTGCCAACGC
>JAKFXJ010000218.1 GCA_021731425.1 Limnohabitans sp.
GCACCTACAACAAGAGTACCGCCTTGACGGTGTACGACAGCGGTGGTAACGGCTACCTGGCCACGGTGTACTACGCCAAAACCCAAAACGCCAGCCAAGACCAAACACCCCCCAGCTCCAAATGGCAAACCTACTTTTTTGTGGGTGACACCCAGGTCAAACCGGCTTTGCAGCAAGCGACCGACAAAGTCGGTGGCACATTGTTTGTCAACAAGTATGGCGATGTCCTGCCCAAGAGCGACCCCCGTGTGGTCCCCAGCTCCGGCACCACCGAGATGTTTTCGCTGGACCAACTGACGGACGTGCGGCGATCCTCCCCAGCCACGGCTGTTGGCACTGCGCTGACCACAGCCAACTTCGTCAATGGCGCCTTGGTCGGCGCCACAACTGGCACCTTGAGTTTCAAAATCAAAGCCGATGTCCCCGCGGCCGATCAAACTGCCGCCGCGACCGATCCGACCATCACCTACACACTGAAAGCCGGCGACCAAGACCCCGAAGTTTTAGCACGGAACCTTCAAATTGCCATCAACAACGTCATGGGTTCGTTGCCCGAAACACCGGCAACGCTGGGTTCAGCCCCTGGAGTGACACCCGTCGTCGCAGCCACGCCAGCCATCCAAAATGCCCGTTACGGCATCACCGTCGCTTTTGACCCTGACACCTCCAAGTTCTCCATTGCCTCGGGCACCACAGGCGATGACTCCAGCATCGTGGTCAGCGCCGCTGACGCCAAAGCCATCGCTTTGCTGGGCCTGACCGACTCGCCCACCTTGACCGTGACCTCATCGGCCACCGAGGCTGTGCGCGGCAAACCCAGTGAACCCGCGGTTTTGCGTGGCGAAACCATGACCATCAACACCACAAAAAGTATCAGCACCACATCGGCCAACAAAGACTTTTTTGTGTCGGTGGATGGCTACGCCTTCAAGACGGAACTGCCATTCCCCACCACTTACACCAACATCGACAGTTTTGCCAAGGCCCTGCAAGACAGCATCAACGGCAAAACCGACCCGGCCACAGGCCGCATAGTCTCCGGCGTTGCGGTCAACTTCGACCCCAAGGCCAAACAATTCATTTTCACAACGGGCACCACCGGTGAAAACTCGGCCATCCAGGTGACCGGGTCTGCCGACTGGGGATTGGCCAACACCGAAATGACATTTGGCTCCACCAGCGAGTGGAAAAAATTGACCCAATTCACGGAAAATGGCGCACTGCAATATGTTAAAAATGGCATTCAAACCGAAGATGCCTCAGGGCTGTCTGAACAAACCGAATGGTGGCCTGTTTACTTGGACCGTGGCGAGCTCAGCTTCGACCTGACCGGTAAACCCATCTCGCCACTGACGAGCATGCCCTTCGAAACCGCGTTCTTGGCGGGCGGCAAGGGTGCCCTGACCATGTCCATCGACTTCACCAAGTCCACCCAATACTCCAGCGCATTCGCGGTGCTCTCACAGTCGCAAGACGGCGCCCCTGAGGGCGAGTTGATGGGTCTGAACATCGGTGTGGACGGTCTGGTCAATGCGACTTACTCCAACGGCTCGCAAGTGTCCTTGGGCAAGATCGTGCTGGCCAACTTCTCCAGCCCTTCCGGTCTTCGCCAGGTGGGTGATGCCAGCTACTTGTCCTCGGCCATCTCTGGTGTCGCCAAAGTGGGCGAAGCCGGTTCTGCAGGTTTCGGTTCGATCCGCGCGGGTGCCACCGAGCGTGCCAACGTGGACTTGACACAAGAGTTGGTCGACCTGATCACCGCACAGCGTAACTTCCAGGCCAATGCCAAAGCCATTGAAACCAGCTCCACCATGACCAGCGCCATCATCAACATCCGTTCTTGATGCCCTGAACCGCCCCCGACTGAACCTCAGAGAGCCTGCCCATGGACCGCCTTGTCTTCACCTCGAACGCCACCATCAAAGAGCAGGCCACTGCACGCCAGGTGCTGGTCAACGACTTGGCCAACGTGTCCACCACAGGCTTCAAAAGCAGCTACGACGTGGCTTTGCAGTCGGTCAAGGTCGAGGGTGCGGGTTTTGACACCCGATACCAAGCTCAAACGGTTGCACGCGCTCTGATCCGCATGGAGCCCGGTCCGGTCATGGCCACAGGTCGTCCCCTCGACGTGGCCTTGGCCGGCACTGCCGTGCTCACGGTTCAGGCGCCCAACGGTGATCAGGCCTTCACCCGCCGAGGTGACCTCAAAGTCAACATCCAGGGTCAGCTCGAAAACGGCTCGGGCCATTTGGTGCTCGGCGAAGCGGGCCCCATTGCCATCCCGCCAGGACTGCTGGTCCGGATCAACCCCGACGGCAGCATCTACGCGCGTGATCCCGCACAGGTCGGCGCCGCAGCCGATGTGTTGGTGGGCCAGCTGCGGCTGCGTGACACCACCGGCGTCAGCTTGGCGCGTCGTGACGATGGCCTGTTCAAGGTGTCGGAAAAACCCGATGGCACAGACATTGCTTTGACCAACGTGCTGCCCAAAGTGATTCCACAAGCGCTGGAAGGCAGCAACGTCAGGGCCATTGAGGCCATGACACGCTTGATCGATCACTCACGCAGTTTTGAAACCCAGATTCGGATCATCAAGGAAATGAAAGGACTCGACGAGTCCGGCGCTTCCATGATGAAAGCCGCTTAACACCTGACAGGAGCACCCCATGGATGCCTCAATGTGGATTGCCAAGACCGGCCTCGATGCGCAGCAAACGCGCATGTCGGTCATCTCGAACAACCTGGCCAACGTCAACACGACGGGCTTCAAGCGCGACCGCGCCAGCTTCGAGGACATGCTCTACCAAAACCTGCGCCAACCCGGCGCTCAGGTGGGCGCAGACGCGCAAGCCCCCACAGGTTTGATGTTGGGTACCGGTGTGCGCATCGTGTCCACCGAAAAGAACCACTCGCAGGGCAGCTTGGTCAACACCAAAAATGCACTCGACTTGGCCGTGCAAGGTGAAGGTTTCTTCCAGATCGCCCAAGCCGATGGCACGGTGGCATACACCCGCGACGGCAGCTTCAAGCTCTCGGCCACCGGACAGCTGGTCACCGCCAACGGTGCCGCCTTGCAGCCCGCCATCACCATTCCCCCCAACGTCGCCAGCATCTCCATCGGACAAGATGGCACGGTGTCTGTCGAGGCTGCAGGCGGCGGTGGCGCTCAGGTGCTGGGCCAAATTCAGCTGGCCCGCTTTGCCAACCCCGCAGGTTTGCAATCGATGGGACAAAACCTGCTGAAGGAGACCACCGCCAGTGGCGCACCTGTGGTGGGACAAGCGGGCCAAGCCGGCGCAGGCCAGCTGATGCAGGGCGCCTTGGAAGCGTCCAACGTGAACGTGGTGGAGGAAATGGTCAACATGATCGAGACCCAACGCGCTTACGAGATCAACTCCAAAGCCATCTCTGCCGTGGACGGCATGTTGCGCTTCTTGAACAACAACATGTAAGAACCTCATGACACCACTGACCACTTTCACCACACGCCTCTTGGCCCCGACTTTGCTGGCCCTGGGTTTGGTCGGTTGTGCATCGGCGCCCGAGCCTTTGGCGCATTCACCCCAATTTGCCCCGGTCATGCCGGTGGCCGTCGACAAGCCCCGCCAAGCCACAGGCGCGATCTACAACGGTCGGCACAGCGACAACTTCTTTGGCCGCAGCCGCAATTACCGCGTCGGTGACCTGATCACGGTGGTGTTGGACGAATCGACCCGTGCAGGCCGTGAGCAAAAAGGCAGTGTCTCGCGCGATGCCGAAAACAATGTCGTCCCCAGTGGTCTGGTGTCCAAAGTCCAGAACTTGGCACTGCCCACCAAAGTTTTGGGCACCACGTTGGGCGGCGTGCTCAACGGCATCAACCTGAACGAATCCAGCATCAAAAGCAGTGGCGTGGGCACAGCCGGCCAAAGCGCCAGTCTGACCGGTGCGGTGTCGGTCACGGTGGTGGAGGTCCTGGCCAACGGCAACTTGATGGTGCGCGGTGAAAAACAATTGGCCCTGACCGAAGGCGCCGAGGTCATCCAGGTCAGCGGCATCATCCGCCCAGACGATGTCTCGCCCAACAACATGGTGCAGTCGCGCCGACTGGCCAACGCCCAAATTGCCTACCGCGGCACAGGCGACATGGCCGCTGTGGCCAAGACCGGCTGGGGCACCAAGGCCCTGCTCAAGCTCTGGCCTTTTTGAGCCACTGACACCCCAAGAGACCTGTTATGAAATCCACCCTTCTTGCTTTGGTGTTGCTGCTCGGCCTGAACGCCAGCGCCTGGGCTGACCGCATCAAAGACTTGGCCAATGTGGCCGCGGGTCGCACCAACCAACTGATTGGTTACGGCCTGGTGGTGGGCTTGCAAGGCACGGGCGACGGCGCCGATGTGTCCTTCACCGCACAAAGCATGAAGTCCATGCTCAGCCGCATGGGCGTGAGTCTGGACGGCCCGCTGTCAGACTTTGAACAAGGCACAAGCGCCGGCAAGATCGACATCAAGAACGTGGCCGCCGTGATGGTGACTGCCGAATTGCCCGCGTTCGCCAAACCAGGTCAAAAAATTGACGTTAACGTCTCGGCCATCGGCAAGGCCACCAACTTGCGCGGTGGCAACTTGCTGCTGACCAGCCTGCGCGGTGTAGACGGTGAGGTCTATGGCATCGCCCAAGGTGCCCTCACGGCCACCGGTATCGACGCCAATGCCGCTGGCTCCAAAGTCAGCATCGGCGTGCCCACTTCGTCGCGCATCCCGAACGGGGCTACCGTCGAGCGCATGGTCGAAACACCCTTTGAAACTTCGGACCATGTGGTCTTGAACGTGCGTGAATCGGACTTCACCACCACCACGGCCATCGTGAATGCGGTGAACAAGAATTTTGGTGAGGGTACAGCCCGTGCCATAGACGGCATGTCGCTGGCCATCCGTGCACCGGCCGACATGTCCCAGCGCGTGGCCTTCATGAGCCTGGTGGAAAACCTGGACGTGGTGCCCGGCGAGCCCCCTGCCCGTGTGGTGGTCAACTCGCGCACCGGCACCGTCGTCATCAGCCGCAATGTGCGTGTGACGGCCGCTGCGGTGGCGCACGGCACCATCTCGGTGGCGATTGCGGCGACCAATGAAGTCTCTCAACCCAACCCCTTGAGCCAAGGACAGACGGCTCCGGTGCAAAACGCCGAGATCGCGGTGACCGAGCCCAAGAATCCGATGTTCCTCTTCCAGCCCGGTGTGGACTTGCGCCAGGTGGTGGATGCGGTCAACCAGGTGGGTGCCACACCCTCGGCGCTGATCGCCATCCTCGAAGCCCTGAAAAGCACCGGCAGCTTGCGTGCCGAGCTGATCATCATCTGAGCGGTTTGAACCGCACTGAGACCTGAGCCCCCAAAAGCCATGAACGACATCAGCTCTTCCGGTACTTATCTGGACTTCAACGCGCTTGCGCAGTTGAAGGGCGATGCCGCGCGTGACCCCAGCAAAGCGGTTCGCAAAACCGCCGAACAGTTTGAGGCTTACTTCATTCAGCAGATGATGAAGTCCATGCGCGACACCATCGAGAAAAGCGATCTGGTCGAAGGCGGCAACATGGAGATGTACCAAGACCTGATGGACAAAGAATTGTCTGTGAGCATGGCCAAACGCGGCGGTATGGGACTGGCGGACATGATGGAACGCCAGATGAACCAGGCCCAGGCCATGAGCACACAAGACGCTCTGCGCCAGCGCCAACCCATGAGCCTGAGCGCTCCCGCCCTGCCCTTGAACCCGGCGCGTGAAGCCCTGCCCCTCAAGCCATCGGCCCAAGAGGCCTACCGCATCGAGCGCCCCAG
>JAKFXJ010000400.1 GCA_021731425.1 Limnohabitans sp.
TATTCGTACAAGGCCTTGCCGTCCTTTTTCAAGGCACTGTGCATCGGCGGCACTTGGCTGATGGGCCCCATGAACCGGTCCAGAACTTCCACCACCATACCTGCCGAACATGACACTTCTCGGACAGCGATCACCTCGCCTTCGGCATCCGCCGTGCTGGTTTTGATGCCAAGGCGAACCGTGGTCTCGTAAGTCTTGTCGGCATCCAGATGCTGCTGGCTGAATTTGGTGGCTGCACCAAAACACAAAGGCAACACCCCCGTGGCCAAAGGATCGAGCGTTCCGGTATGACCGGCTTTTTCCGCGCGAAGCAACCATTTGGCTTTTTGCAAAGCCTGGTTACTGGAAAGACCCAGCGGTTTGTCGAGCAGCAGCACCCCGTGCACAGGGCGCCGCTGCACCCTGGTGCGTGGCGCGTTCATGCTCAGTCCTCCTGGGCGCGAGACGACACGGCCTTGGCGATCAATGCGTTCATGTCGGACGCACGCTCGGTGGTGCGGTCAAACAAAAAGTGCAAAGTCGGCACGGTGTGGATGTGCAAACGCTTGAACAAACCATTGCGCAGGAAGCCCGCAGCCGCATTCAGGCCTTCGGTGGCTTCTTCGGGGTTGCCCGTCAAGACACTGAAGAAAACCTTGGCATGTGCGTAGTCGGGTGTGACCTCAATGGCATTGATCGTGACCATGCCCACACGCGGGTCTTTCAACTCGCGTGCAATCAACTCGGCCAGATCGCGCTGGATCTGGTCGGCCACGCGGAAACCGCGGTTGGGCACAGAGGACTGCTTTCGACGCACCATTTACAGCGTTCTCGCAATTTCCTTGACGTCGAAGAATTCGAGGTAATCGCCTTCTTTGATGTCGTTGTAATTTTTGAGCTTGATACCGCACTCGAAGCCTTCCTTGACTTCGCGCACGTCGTCCTTGAGGCGCTTGAGCGAATCGAGTTCACCGGTGTAGATGACCACGTTGTCGCGCAGCAAACGGAACTTGGCACTGCGGGTAACTTGACCCGAGGTAACCATACAACCGGCCACCGTACCAATCTTGGACGCCACAAACACGGTCCGAATTTCGGCCATGCCCATGATCTCTTCGCGCTGCTCGGGTGCCAACATGCCCGACATGGCGGCCTTGAGCTCATCCACAGCGTCATAAATGATGTTGTAGTAGTGCAGGTCAACGCCATTGCCTTCGGCCAACTTGCGGGCGCCAGCATCGGCACGCACGTTGAAGCCGATCACGATGGCCTTGGAGGCAATCGCCAGGTTGATGTCCGACTCGCTGATGCCGCCCACACCGGAATAAACCAGCTGGACTTTGACTTCTTCGTTGGACAGCTTGAGCAAAGACGCGCCCAAGGCTTCTTGCGAACCTTGCACGTCGGCCTTGATGATGATGGGCAGCATCTTGACTTCGCCCGCAGACATGTCGGTGAACATGTTCTCGAGCTTGGCCGCTTGTTGCTTGGCCAGCTTGGTGTTGCGGAATTTGCCTGCACGGTAAGTCGCGATCTCGCGGGCACGGCGCTCGTCGCCCATGACCATGAATTCATCACCCGCTTGTGGCACTTCGGTCAAGCCTTGGATCTCGACCGGAATCGAGGGACCCGCCGACTTGATGGTGGCACCGTTTTCGTCCAGCATGGCGCGCACGCGGCCGAAAGTCTGGCCTGCCAGCACCACGTCGCCGGTGTTCAAAGTACCGGACTGCACCAAGATGGTGGCCACAGGACCACGGCCCTTGTCCAGACGCGCTTCGATCACGAGACCCTTGGCAGCGGCTTGCACCGGGGCTTTGAGTTCCAGCACTTCGGCTTGCAAGAGCACGTGCTCCAGCAAATCGTCGATGCCCATACCGGTTTTGGCCGACACGGAGACAAAAGGCGATTCACCACCGAACTCTTCGGGAACGACTTCTTCAGAAATCAGCTCGGCACGCACGCGCTCGATGTTTGAATCGGGCTTGTCCATCTTGTTGATGGCAACCACGATGGGAACTCCGGCCGCTTTGGCGTGTTTGATGGCTTCCTTAGTCTGAGGCATCACGCCGTCGTCACCGGCCACCACCAAGATGACGATGTCGGTGGCTTGAGCACCACGGGCACGCATGGCCGTGAAGGCCTCGTGACCTGGGGTGTCAAGGAAAGAGATCATGCCGCGAGGCGTCTCGACGTGGTAAGCGCCAATGTGCTGGGTGATGCCACCGGCTTCGCCGGAAGCCACTTTGGCCCGGCGGATGTAGTCCAGCAGCGAAGTTTTGCCGTGGTCCACGTGGCCCATGACGGTCACCACAGGCGCGCGTGACAACAGCTCGGCGTGTTGATCCGACACCTCTTCGTCGGTGAAGGCTTCAGGATCGTCCAGCGCCGCAACCACCGCTTTGTGACCCATTTCTTCCACCACGATCATGGCGGTGTCTTGGTCCAAGGGCTGGTTCATCGTGGCCATTTGGCCCAGCTTCATCAGGTGCTTGATGACTTCGGAGGCCTTGATGGCCATCTTGTGTGCCAATTCGGCCACGGTGATGGTCTCGGGCACGTGCACTTCGAGCACACGCACTTCGGTCGTGGCCTGCTGGTTTTGTCCATCATCACGGTCACGATCATTGCCACGTCGGCCACGAGGACCGGTGCGCCAGTTGTTGCGACCGACACCACCACTGGTGTCACCACGTGTGGGGATCGCCTTCTTCTTGGCAGGATCACCCGCCCAGCTGGAAGACAACTTGGCAGACTTGACTTCTTTGTTGGCACCAGGTGCGGCAGATGTTGCGGCTTGCGCAGCCGCTGCACGCGCACCAGGTGCAGGAGTGCCCGCTGGCTTGTGCAAAGTGCCTTTGACAGGCGTTTTGGCTTCGGCTTTGGGCTCTTCTTTCTTGGCGACCAGCACCTTCTTGGGTGCACTCATCATGGCGCGAATGGCTTCTGCTTCGGCCAGGGCCTTGCGACGGCGTGCGTCCAGGTCCTGCGCACGTGCCGTGTCTTCGTCTGCCTTGGCCTTGGATTCTGCTGCCGCCTTTTGTGCCGTGGCTTCACGGGCAGCCTTGTCAGCTTCAACTTTGGCGCTCGCCGCTTGTGCGGCAGTCAGTACCTTGGCATCGGCTGCTGATAGGGCCGATTCTGCGGCAACAGGTGCTGCAGGTTTGGTCTGAGACGCCGCATTGATGCTGGCGGCTTCCGCCCGCGCCAATTGCTCACGCTCTTCACGGCCGAGCTGAGGTTTGGCCGCCGATGAGGGCTCCTCGGCTTGAGCTTGTTCAGCTGCAAGCGCCTGGGCTTGGGCCACGGCTTGGGCTTCTTGGGCAGCCAACTCGGCGCGTTGCGCAGCTTCTTGGGCTTCACGCAGTCGGCGCTTTTCAGCCAAATCCTCTTCTTGGCGACGGATCAGCTCAGCTTGACGTCGCGCTTCTTCCTCGCGCTTCGCCAACTCGGCATGGTCAAACTGAGGCTCAAGCGTTTCTTCAGCAGAAGCCACAGGCTCATCATCGCGTTTGATCAGCGTTCTTTTCTTGCGAACTTCGACTTGGATGGTGCGGGCTTTGCCCGAAGCATCGGCTTGCTTGATCTCGCTGGTCGATTTCTTGACCAGAGTGATCTTTTTGCGATCGGCGGACACGGTCCCGTGGCTCGCTTGCAAATAGCTTAGTAGTTTTTGCTTGTCGGCATCGGTCAATGCATCACCTTCGGAGGCTTTGCTCACCCCGGCAGAGCGCAATTGATCCAACAGGACATCGGCAGATTTTTTGAGTTCATTGGCGAACTCGGCAACAGTGGTACTGGACATAATTTTGTTCAAGCCTCCATCAGACTTCAGGCCTGGCCAGCGAACCAATGTTCGCGGGCTTTCATGATCAGGGCGGTCGCCTCTTCAGCTGTCTGAGCAGTGATGTCAGTCAGTTCGTCGGTGGCCAAGTCAGCCAGGTCGTCACGGGTATGAATGCCCGCTTCCACCAGCTTGGAAATCAGCTCAGGCGTCAAGCCTGGCAGGTCGCGCAGGTCCTGAGACACGTCTTCGACGCTCTCTTCACGCGCAATTTCAAGGGTCAACAAAGCGTCTTTGGCACGCGAGCGCAACTCGTTGATGGTGTCTTCATCGAAGCTTTCGATCTCCAGCATTTCCTGGATAGGCACATAAGCCACTTCTTCGAGGCTGGTGAAGCCTTCACCGATCAGGATGTCAGCGATTTCTTGGTCTACATCGAGTTTTTCCATGAACAGCTGACGGATGCCGGTGGTTTCTTCGGCCTGCTTTTGAGCAGACTCGGCCGCATCCATGATGTTGATTTTCCAGCCGGTCAGGTCAGACGCCAAACGCACGTTTTGACCGCCACGACCAATCGCGATGGCGAGGTTTTCTTCGTCCACCACCACATCCATGGCGTGTTTTTCTTCATCCACCACGATGGACTGCACGTTGGCAGGGGCCAAAGCACCAATCACGAATTGGGCGGGGTCTTCGCTCCACAAAACAATGTCCACACGCTCACCGGCCAACTCGTTGGTGACAGCATTCACACGGGTGCCACGCACACCCACACAGGTGCCAATGGGGTCCACACGCTTGTCGTGCGACAAGACAGCGATCTTGGCACGAGAGCCGGGGTCACGGGCGCAGGTCTTGATTTCCAACAAGCCTTGCTCGATTTCAGGCACTTCCTGACGGAAGAGCTCGATCATGAACTCGGGAGCCGAACGGGACAACAGAATTGGGGCGCCACGCAGCGTCAAGTCCACTTCCATGATCATGGCACGCACACGGTCGCCGCTGCGCAGATTTTCCTTGGGAATCATCTCGCTGCGCTTGAGGCGGCCTTCGATGCGTCCGGACTCGCAGATGATGTCACCCTTGTCCATGCGTTTGACGGTGCCCACAAAAATTTTCTCGCCACGCGACATGAAATCATTGAGCAGCATTTCGCGCTCGGCATCGCGGATTTTTTGCAAAATCACTTGTTTGGCCGCCATGGCGCCAATGCGGCCAATCGGCACCGACTCGATGGCTTCTTCGATGTATTCGTCGACCTCAATGTCGGGAATTTGCTCTTTGGCTTCGAACAACAGAATTTCCTGCTCGGGCAATTGCAAACCAGCTTCATCGGGCACCACATGCCAGCGGCGGAAACTCTCGTAATTGCCGTTGTCACGGTCAACCGCCACGCGGATGTCCACTTCGCCTTCGTACAACTTCTTGGTGGCCTGCGCCAAAGCGGCTTCGACAGCACCAAACACCACATCGCGCTCAACGTTCTTTTCACGTGAAATGGCTTCGACCAACATCAACATTTCGCGATTCATGACTTGACTCTCCTGTTCCATCGGGCTGCTCTAAGTGGCCCGAAAGTTTGCTCAAAAAATAGGGGTTGCCGTCAGGCTTCCTGCTTGGGCTTGCGCCCTTTGAAATCCACCACAGGTGCGAGTCGCGCATCGCGCAACTCGTCCAGCGTAAAACCCAGCGCATGCAAAGGCGCGGGAATCCGCTTTTTACTGATCTTTTGTCCGGGCTTCACGGCAGGTGCATCGCTCCAGACGATTTGCCAGCCTTGGCCAGTGGCGTCACGCTCGAGCGTGCCGCGGAATTTTTTGCGGGTCGGGTTGACCATACCCGCTGCGCTTTCGCCCATGGGGGCCTTGAGCGTGATGTCGATCAGCTCACCTGTAAAACGCTCGAAATCTTGCTCGTTGCGCAGAGGGCGGTCGATACCGGGGGAGGACACCTCCAGCCGGTTGTAGGTCACGCCATCGACTTCCAGCGCAAACTGCAGTTGCCGATTAACC
>JAKFXJ010000055.1 GCA_021731425.1 Limnohabitans sp.
TGTGGGCCTGTGCCCCGAGCGCACAAAGCGCCTGATGGATGTGTTGCGACACGAAGTCGACAGCGGCAGGTTGCCGGGGGCTGTGGCCATGATCGCCCGGCGCGGGCAGATCGGCCTGCTGGAGGCCGTGGGCCAGCAAGACCCGGCCACGGGCACGCCCATGCAGATCAACAGCATCTTCCGCATTTATTCGATGACCAAGCCGGTCGTTTCGGTGGCGGTCATGATGCTGGTTGAGCGTGGGCAATTGCTGCTCTCCGATCTGGTCAGCCGTTGGTTGCCCGAATTTGCCCACCAGCAAGTGGCCACCGCGCAGAGGCTGGAACCGGTCAAGCAAGAGGCCACGGTGCAAGACCTGCTGCGCCACACGGCCGGGCTGACCTATGAATTTTTGGGCACCTCGCCCGTGCAGCTGCAATACGCACAAGCCAAGATCGCCTCACGCGAGCGCACCAACGCCGAGTTCTCCCAAACCCTGGCGGCCATGCCGCTGCAGTTCCAGCCGGGCAGCGTGTGGGCTTACAGCCGCGCCACCGATGTGCTGGGGCGACTGGTCGAGGTGGTCAGCGGGCAAGGGTTGGGCGCTTTCTTGCAAGCCGAGATTTTTGGCCCAATGGGCATGGTGGACACAGGCTTTGCTGTGCCTCCCGATCAACACCACCGCATTGCCGAGCCCTTTGCACACGACCCTGACGGTGGCGTGCCGATGAAGGTGCTCGACCCCCGCCAAGTGCCCGCCATGGAAGGCGGCGGCGGTGGCCTCATGTCCACCACGCTGGACTTCGCCCGCTTTTTGCAGTTCTTGCGCAACCGGGGCGAGCTGAACGGCGTGCGCCTGCTGGGCCCGCACACGGTGGACTACATGACCGCCGACCACCTGGGCGGCATCCCGGCCGATGGCACGCTGCTGCCCCCTGGCCACGGCTTTGGTCTTGGGTTTGCGGTGCGCACCCATTTGGGCCTGGCGCCTGTACCCGGCTCGGTGGGCCTCTATTACTGGGGTGGCATCGCGGGCACCACCTTCTTTGTGGACCCGGCACTCGACATGTATGCCATGCTGATGGTCCAGGCGCCCAACCAACGGGATTACTATCGCCCCCTGTTCCGCGACCTGGTGTATGCGGCGCTGCTGTAAAAAATTCAAAACACTGGAGACTTTTGCCATGTCCACATCTGGCCTGATGATGACCCGCCCCTTGCTCATTTCGGGCATTCTTGAACACGCCGCTGCGCAATTTGGCGAACAAGAAATCGTTTCGCGCGAGACGCACGGCCCCTTGCACCGCAGCACCTTTGCCCAGGTAGCCAAGCGTTCGCGCCAACTGGCCAATGCCCTGGCTCAGATGGGCCTCAAAGCTGGCAGCGCGATGGGCTCTATCGCCTGGAACAACCACCGCCACCTGGAGGCGTATTACGCCGTCTCGGGCAGCGGCATGGTCATGCACACCTGCAACCCGCGCCTGCACCCGCAGCAGCTGATCTATGTGATCAACCACGCCGAAGACGAAGTGGTGTTGTTTGACGCCACCTTCGCGCCGCTGGTCAAGGGCATTGCCGCGCATTGCCCTAAGGTCCGCGCCTGGGTGTGCCTGGCCGATGCGGCCAACACACCCGTTATCGAGGGCGTGGCCAATGTGATGAATTACGAAGGCCTGCTCACCGGCCACAGCGACAGCTTCGACTGGCCCGAATTGGACGATCAAACCGGCGCTGCGCTGTGCTACACCTCGGGCACCACCGGCAACCCCAAGGGCGTGCTGTACACGCACCGCGCCATCGTGCTGGATGCGACCACCGCCTGCCTGCCCGATGTGCTGGGCTTCTCCACACAAGAGACTGTGCTGCCCGTGGTGCCCATGTTCCACATCAACGCCTGGTGCATCCCCTACGCCGCGCTGGTGGCAGGCACCAAGCTGGTCTTGCCCGGTCCCAAACTCGACGGCCCCAGCTTGTACGAACTGATGGACAGCGAGCAGGTCACCATCAGTGCGGGCGTGCCCACCATCTGGATGGGCCTGATCCAGCATGTGGAGCAAAACAACTTGCGCTTTGCCCACATGAAACGCACTGCGGTGGGCGGCTCGGCCATGCCCATGGCACTGATCGCCAAGTTCATGGACAACTACGGCGTGGAGGTGCGCCACGGCTGGGGCATGACCGAGACCACGGCTGTCGCCACCATGAGCATCTTGACGCGCACCGATCGCCTCAAACCCGCCGCCGAGCAACATGCCATCGTGGCCAAACAGGGCCGCGCGGTCTCGGGCATCGAGATCAAAATCGTAGATGAAAACGGCGCCACCCTGCCACGCGACGGCACATCGCAAGGTGAGTTGATGGTGCGCGGCCAGTGGATCGTAGAGCGCTACTTCAAGGCCGAGAAAACCGCGCTGGTGGATGGCTGGTTCCCCACCGGGGACATCGCCACCATCGACGCACAAGGCACCATGCAGATCCGCGACCGCACCAAGGACGTGATCAAAACCGGTGGCGAATGGATCAGCTCCATCGATCTGGAAAATGCCGCCATCGGTCACCCGGCCGTGGCCATGGCTGCGGTGATTGGCGTCAAACACCCCAAGTGGGACGAGCGCCCGCTGCTGTTCATCGTGCGCAAGCCAGGGCAGTCACTGGAGAAACAAGAGATCCTCGACTTCCTCACCACCAAGGTGGCCAAGTGGTGGGTGCCCGACGACGTGGTCTTCCTCGAATCTCTGCCCGTGGGCGGCACGGGCAAGGTGCAGAAGAACGACCTGCGCAAGGACTACGGCGGCGTGTTCAGCTGATCATTTTCAGCCCCTCACACCTTGGCACTCGGCCGCTCGTTCATGCGGTCGCGCCAGGCTTGCAGGGCGCTCATGCCCTCGTCGCCGGGCACGAACTTCATCAAGCCCCGCGCAAACTCCAGCGCACAAAACGCGGTGATGTCGGCGATGGTGAAGCGCTCGCCCGCGATGAAGGGCTGCTTTTGCAGGCGCTGGTCAAAGCCCCGCGCCACATCGCGCACCTTTTCGGCTTGCGAGCGCCCAAACTCGGGGAACTGGGGTTTCTCTAAAGCCGCCAAGCCCGGGTGGCTGTGGCGAATCGCGTTGGCGATGCCCCCCAGCAAATACAGCTCCACCTGACGGTCGGCCATCTCAATGAAGCCGCGCTCGTCGCCGTCTACGCCCATCAAATTGGTCTCGGGGTAGCGGCCCTCCAGCAAGGTGCAGATCGCTCGCGTCTCGGTGATCACACGGCCGTCGTCCAGCTCCAACGCAGGCACTTTGGCCAGCGGGCTTTTGGCCAAATATTCGGGCGTGCGGTGCTCGCCGCCGTTCAGGTCCATGTTGACCATCTCAATGCCGGTGATGTTTTTTTCAATCAAAAACATCAACACCCGGCGAGGGCTGGGGGCGCGGTGGGCGGTGTAGAGCTTCATGGTTTTCCTTTTGGGGGCAAGGGCCTATTCAAGTCTTGGGCCGTGGCGTGCAGACTAGCACCCGCCTGTTCTCGAGCGTGCCACACAGATGACAGGCCGCTTTAAACCTCGAGAAAAGACGCCCGGGCGACAGCAAGTCGCAGGCCGGACAGGACAACCCCCGCGCAACCTTTCCAATCCTCATCAGACACCCTGTTCAACGATTTGAAAAACCTGACCATGAACTTCGACATCCCACCGGACATTGCGGCCCTGCGTGACCGCACACGGCAGTTCATCGCCGAACAGGTGATCCCGCTGGAGGGCGACCCGCGCCACGGCCATCACGGCCCGTCCGAAGATTTGCGCCGGGAATTGGTGGCCCGCGCACGCGCTGCGGGCTTGCTCACGCCACACGCCTCCAAGGCCATGGGGGGTCTGGGCCTGAACCACATCGCCAAAGCGGTGGTGTTTGAAGAAGCCGGTTACTCCAACCTGGGGCCCACCGCGCTCAACATCCACGCGCCCGACGAAGGCAACATCCACCTCATGGAAGAGGTGGCCACTCCGGCACAAAAAGAGCGCTGGCTGCGCCCGCAGGTGGCGGGCCTCACACGCTCATGCTTTGCCATGACCGAGCCCGACCCTGGGGCGGGCGCTGACCCGTCGATGCTCCAAACCACCGCCGTGCAAGAGGGCGACGACTACCTGATCAACGGCCTCAAGTGGTTCATCACCGGGGCCGACGGCGCGGATTACATCATCGTCATGGCCCGCATGGAAGACGGCACGGCCACCATGTTTTTGACCGACATGGACAAAGCGGGCATCACGCTCGAGCGCAGCATGGATGCGATGGACAACTGCTTCACAGGCGGCCATGGCGTGCTGCGCTTTGACAACGTGCGCGTGCCCGCCAGCGATGTGCTGGGCGAAGTGGGCCAGGGTTTTCGCTACGCGCAGATTCGGCTCGCACCTGCCCGCCTGACGCACTGCATGCGCTGGTTGGGGCAGGCCCGCCGTGCGCACGACATTGCACTCGCCTACGCCAGCCGCCGCCACGCCTTTGGCAAACCGCTGGCCGAACACGAAGGCGTGGGCTTCATGCTGGCCGACAACGACATCGACCTGCACACCGCCCGCCTGCATATCTGGCACACCGCCTGGCTGCTCGACCAAGGTCAAAAAGGCGGCTTTGAATCGAGCCGCGCCAAAGTGGCCTGTTCCGAAGCCGAGTGGCGCGTGGTGGACCGCTGCGTGCAAATTCTGGGTGGTCAGGGCGTGACAGCAGAGACGCCTGTGATGCGCATCTTCATGGACATGCGGGCCTTCCGAATTTATGACGGCCCGAGCGAAGTGCACCGCTGGAGCATGGCCCGAAAGCTGGTCTACAAATCCCAGCAGGCCGCCAAAGCGGCCCTGGGCTAAGCGCCGCCCCAAAACGCCCACTTCAACCCTGCGAGTTTGCTCATGACCCCATCCCTGGCATCCACCGTTGAATTCATCCAATCGTGTGAAACACCCTGGTCGCGTGACACCTCACCGCCTTGGGGCATCCATGAAGCGGACCCACCGCCCTACAACCGTTTGTATGGCCCGGTGCACGGCAGAGGGCCCGTGTCTGGGGTTTTGTATCACCAACACCAGTTGTTGGCCCAATGGGGCGAGCCCCACAAGGCCGACCTGACCTTCAGTGTGGCCAAGACTTATTTGGCCTTGCTGGCCGGTCTGGCGTTTGACCAAGGACTGATCCCCAACGTCCACACCCCTGTGGCTGAGCAATGCCCCGGCATTGGCTTTGAAGGCGAGAGGCTGTCGCGCATCACTTGGCACCATTTGTTGCAGCAAACCAGCGAGTGGGAAGGCACTTGTTTGGGCATTCCCGAACAAGTGGACCGCTACCGCTGGCTGGCATATCAAACGGGTCAGGCCGATGGCCAAAAGGGCGATGCCAGGCCACTGGGCGAGCCGGGCTCGCGGTTTGAGTACAACGACGTGCGCATCAACCAACTGTCATTGGCCTTGCTGCACTTGTTCAAGCGTCCCCTGCCCGAGGTGTTTGAAGAATTTTTCCGCAAACCTCTGGGCTGCTTGGATGACTTTCAATGGGTGGGATACGAGCAAGGCTGGACCGAAGTCAAGGGCCAACGCATGATGTCTGTCCCCGGGGGCAGCCACTGGGGTGGCGGGGTGTCGATCTCGGCCATGGACCAAGCGCGGATTGGCCTGATGCTCATGGGCCAAGGCCAGTACAAAGGCCAACAAATTTTGTCCAAAAAATGGCTCGAGATGATGCAGCAGCCCTGCAACATCGCGCCCTATTACGGCTACCTGATTTGGTTGAACAAAGACGGGGCACTGTTC
>JAKFXJ010000241.1 GCA_021731425.1 Limnohabitans sp.
TGCTTGTGCCTGTACCCAGGCGTTGTCTGCTTCTTTGTCTGTGTCTATGTCTGTGTTCATGAGGTTCACCACTGTCCGGTTTCCATGCGAATGGCCACTTCGCAGTCTTCAAAAATTTCAAGTTTGGCAATCTTGACGCGCACGCCCAGCACGCCGGGCAACTGCATCAGGCGGTTCGAGACTTTGCCGATCAAAGTCTCCAACAGGTTGATGTGCTCGGCGGTGCATTCATCGATGATGATTTTGCGCACTTTGCGGTAGTCCAGCACCGAGTGGATGTCGTCGTCGCTGGGCAGCAGGGGCTGCGTGCCGAGGTTCAATTCAGCATCCACCTGAATCGGCTGGGGATCGGTTTTTTCGTGTTCCAGGATGCCCAAGTTCGCGTCAAAACGCAAACCGGTCAGCTCCAGGGTTTGGTGTCCGGCAGGGGTTTTCATGTCGGGCTTTTGATTTGAAAGATTTCAACCCCAACCGCTTCGCAGTCAGGGTACACATCGGGTTTGCAGCTCGACAGGCGCACCGCATGCACCTGCGGGTGGGCGATCAGTTCGCGCATCAGGTCATCGCACAAAGTCTCTTGCAACACGATGTGGCCTTGGGCTACACGTTTGGCGATCACTTCGCGGATGAAGTCGTAGTCCACCACCTCGGCCAGGTCGTCTTGTGTGGGGGTGGACGCGCTGTAGGGCACAAACAGTTCCACATTGAAGACGATGCGCTGGGGGCCGAGTTTTTCAAAGTCGTGGGCGCCGATGCGCACGTCCACTGTGTGGTTGCGCAAAAACAGGCGGCGGCAGTTCAGCGCCAAATCGGTCATCGGCTCGCTCATGCGGGGTCTTTCGGTTCACCCAAAAACATCACATCCCGCGCCAAAGGCACCAGGTGTTGGCCGTTGTCCACACACACCGTGGTGCCGGTGATGCAGGGGTTTTGCGCCAGGAACAGGCAAGTGGCCGCCACTTGCGCCGGGTCGATCGGCTCGCGCAGCAGGTTCACCCGGCTGTTGCGGTCGAAGTTCTCTTGCGTTTGTGGGCCGCTCAAAAACATCAGGCCCGGGGCCACGCCGCACACGCGCAAGGGGGCCAAGGCTTGCGCCTGCAAGGCCACTGCACGCTCCAGCGCCAGTTTGGAGACGGTGTACGAAAAATAATCTGGGTTCAGGTTGAACACCTTCTGGTCCAGGATGTGGACCACGCTGCGCTGGCCGGGCTTGGCCTCGGGCGCAGCCTGCTGGGCCATCAGCGAAGCCAGCAGCATGGGTGCGATCAGATTCACTTCGATTTGCTGGCGGGCTCCGGCCAAGTCCATGTCGCTGCCCTCGTCCGGCTCGAACAGCGAGGCGTTGTTCACCACGCAGTCGAGCGGGCCGGTGATTTGTGTGATGTGGGCCATCATGCGTTCGACTTCCGCGCTTTGTGCCAAGTCGGCCTGTACCAGTCGCACCGTTGCGCCCGTGGCCTGCAGTGATGCCTGAAGTGCCAAGGCGGCTGGGGCCGAGCGCTGGTAGTGGCACCACACCTGCCAGCCCGCTTGTGCAAAGGCCTGGCACAAGGTCGCGCCCAGACGCAAGGCGCCGCCAGTGATCAGTACGTGTTTCAAAGAGATGCCGCAGGGAGATGGAAAGGTGCAATTATCGGTGATGGACCTTGACCTTGTGGTGCCCTTGTTCATGGGCCGCGTCAGGTGCGCACCTTCGGCCCGAGCGCTGTGCCCGCCCATGTGCAGAGGGACCAAGGATAATCCAGGGGTGACCCAAGTTTCTCCACTTTCCTCCGAGTTGACCCTGCGAATCCACCAAGCCATCGCACAAGCGGGCGGCTGGATCGGTTTTGACCGTTTCATGGCCATGGCCTTGTACGAACCCGGCTTGGGTTATTACACCAACGCCCTGCAAAAATTCGGTGCCATGCCGTCCTCGGGCAGCGATTTTGTGACCGCGCCGGGCATGTCGCCGCTGTTTGGCCAAACCCTGGCGGTGCAGGTAAATGAGGCACTGGCGGCCACAGGCGCGGATGAAGTCTGGGAATTTGGCGCAGGCACCGGAGCCCTGGCCTTGCAATTGCTGGGCAGCCTGGGCGACGCGGTGGCGCGGTACACCATCATTGACTTGTCGGGCACTTTGCGTGACCGACAGGCCGACACTTTGCTGCAACACGCGGGCAAAGTGCGATGGCTGGACAGCTGGCCCGAGGCCATCGAGGGTGTGGTGGTGGGCAATGAGGTGCTGGACGCCATGCCGGTGCAGCTGCTGCAGCGCACCCAGGGCATCTGGCACGAGCGTGGGGTGGTCAGCGCTGGTGAAGCATTCGCTTGGCAAGACCGGATCACCGATTGGCGTCCGCCCATCGAGATCGATGGTGAGCACGATTACTTGACCGAAATTCACCCCCAAGCCGAGGCTTTCGTCACCAGCCTGGCCGAGCGGCTGTTGGCCGGGCGGGGTGGAGCCGCGTTTTTCTTGGATTACGGTTTCCCCGAGGCCGAGTACTTTCACCCGCAGCGCCACATGGGCACCGTCATGTGCCACCAGCTGCACCAAGCCGACGACAACCCCTTGGTGGCGGTGGGCCAAAAAGACATCACCGCACACGTCAATTTCACGGGTGTGGCCATGGCTGGGCAAAACGCCGGTTTGAATGTGCTGGGATATACCAGCCAAGCTTGGTTTTTGTTGAATCTGGGATTGGCCGAGCGCATGGCCGAGGCCAGCTTGGCTGAGCGCAGCCAGGCCCAGCGCCTGATCAACGAGCACGAAATGGGTGAGTTGTTCAAGGTGATCGGTTTTTCCACCTCCACCGACTGGTCAGCCCAGGGCTTTGTCCGGGGCGACCGCTCTCATCGCCTTTAAGCGGTAAAAGGCTGGTTATGTTGCGTTGGCTCATCGTGGTGTTTTTGGCCCTGATCATTTTCAGTGGCCTGCAAAAATGGCTGCAAAAACTTGGTTTTGGCCGCCTGCCCGGGGATTTCCGTTTTCGCCTTTTTGGCCGTGAGTTCTTCATTCCCATCACCAGCACTTTGTTGCTGAGCATGGTGGCCGCAGCCATCGCACGCTGGGTCTGAAGCTGGCCTCAAGGGCTTGTTAGCCGAACGTGTTACAGTGCGTCACGCCATTGGCGACTTATGCCCATCTCGCTCAATCTGAGCCGATAGCGCATCCCGGCAGAGGGATGCCAGTCTTGTCCTCCACTGTGCACATCGCCCGCCATGCTTTTCCAAGCTGGGCCCAGACGATTTTTTTGCTTCCTTTTTGACGTACCTCTGCACGGTGCTGTTGTTGGGCAGGCCTTGCGGTCTGCGTATGGGGGCGCTTTTTTGGCAGCAGGACATGCCAAGACCCGTGCCGCTGCACAGCCCCCAAGAGGGCCGAAAAAAGCGGTTCGACCCCCTTCGTTAAAATACATGACTATTTCATATTGTTCACACCAACCCATCTCCATGGGAAAATTCCGAATTCAGCCGTGCGTCAGGGCTTTGCCCAATGGCGCATTTGGCGCTCAAGTGTCCGTGGCCAGTGGCCGTGGCAGCGCCAGCACCGACCGTGTGATGCGGTTTGTGCCCGAATTTGCTACGCCTGCCGCTGCCAGCCAATACGCCCTCGATGAAGGCTTGTTGTGGGTAGAGCGCCAGACGACCAAACCGATCCTGCTTTGAGAAAGACGTTTTAAATGGCTAAAGAAGAACTGATTGAACTGATGGGCGTGGTCAACGAGGTGTTGCCTGACACCCGTTTTCGCGTGACCCTGGACAACGGCCACCAACTGATTGCTTATTCGGCTGGCAAGATGCGCAAGAACCACATCCGCATTTTGGCGGGTGACCGTGTGACCCTTGAGCTCTCGCCTTATGACCTGAGCAAAGGCCGCATCAGCTTCCGTCACTTGGCTGGTCGTGCGCCCATGGCGCCTCGCCGCCCTCCCGCTCGCTAAGCAATTTCGGCTCTTCGCCTTGACTTGAATCAGGGCGCTTGGGCCTTGAATCGTGCAGCATGGCCCCCAAGTGATTTTCAAACACAGGGGATGCCATGACCGATTCAGCCAGCGCTTTGCACATTGTTTGTCCGCACTGCCACACCACCAACCGCGTGCGTGTGGCTGACCTGCACAATGCACCCGATTGCGGACAGTGCCATTCACCTCTTTTTGACGGCCGCCCACTGGAGTTGGACGCTGCCAGTTTTGACAAGCACATCGGTCGCAACCATGTCCCGGTGCTGGTCGATTTCTGGGCCCCTTGGTGTGGTCCTTGCCGGATGATGGCCCCGGCTTATGAGCAGGCCGCCGGGCTTTTGGCCCCCCAAGTGCGGGTGGCCAAACTCAACACCGAAGAAGCGCAGGCCATCGCTGCCCGCTTCAATATCCGCAGCATCCCCACACTCGCCTTGTTTGTTGGCGGCCAAGAAGTCGCCCGTCAGGCAGGTGCTTTCCGCACCGCGCAAGACATTGCCGATTGGACCCGCTCGCACCTCTGAACTTTCAACGGGTTTTGTTCTGGCCATCGCCCACAGATTGGGCGCCTACAGACATGCTGCGACCGCTTTGACGCGGGCTTTGGAAATCTGCTCGCCGATTTGCGGACCTTTGAGGCCTTGAGCGGCCGCCGCTTGGGCAATGGGCGCGGTCTCGACCGACAAGGCGGCCTTCTGGGCTTTGAGCAAGCGCTCGGCCTGTGGGTAAGCCGATTCTTCCAATCCGAGCCGTCCTCGCGCATCGCACTCACACGCTTGCAGCACCCGCGCAAAGCGCTCGGGCTGGCGAATGGCGTCACAACGGTCCAGTAATCGCATCATGGCTTCTGGCCCCAGCTCGGCGCTGCGGTGGATGTTACCGTGTTCACGCGCCACCACTTCGGCCAGTTCTTTGCAGTCGGTGGGCACACGCAGTCGCTCGCACACTTTTTGTAAAAGCTTCACACTGCGGCCTTCGTGGCCGATGTGGCGGGGCAGCACGTCGGCGGGTGTGGTGCCTTTGCCCAGGTCATGCATCAGGCAAGCCACGCGCACAGGCAGCAGCGTGTTCAACCGTGCAGCCATGTCCATCACCAGCATCATGTGAACGCCCGTGTCCACTTCAGGGTGGTATTCGGGCCGCTGGGGTACACCCCACAAGCGGTCCAGTTCGGGCAGCAGCACCTTCAGGGCGCCGCATGAGCGCAGCACCTCGAACATGCGAGAGGGCCGCTCGCTCATCAGGCCTTTGGCCAACTCTTGCCAGACGCGCTCGGGCACCAAGTGGTCCACTTCGCCGTCCTCGACCATCTGACGCATCAAGGCCATCGTTTCATCGGCTACAGAGAAGTCGGCAAAGCGCGCCGCAAAGCGAGCCAGCCGCAGGATTCGTACCGGGTCTTCGGCAAAGGCCTCGGTCACATGCCGCAGCACCTTGGCTTGCAGGTCGCGCTGGCCGCCATAGGGGTCGACGATCTGGCCTGCCCAGGTGCTGGGGGGCTGGAGCGCGATTGCCTCGGGCACGGCCATGGCGTTGACGGTGAGGTCGCGACGGGCCAAGTCTTCTTCGAGCGTGACATCGGGTGCGGCCTGCACCGCAAAGCCTTTGTAGCCCCGGGCGGTTTTGCGCTCGGTGCGGGCCAAGGCGTATTCCTCGCGGGTCTGCGAGTGTAAAAACACCGGAAAGTCTTTGCCCACGGGCACAAAGCCTTGGGCGATCATGGCCTCGGGTGTGCTGCCCACCACCACCCAGTCGCGGTCATTGACAGGCAATCCCATCAAGGCATCGCGCACCGCACCACCGACGACAAAAACCTGC
>JAKFXJ010000236.1 GCA_021731425.1 Limnohabitans sp.
GGCATTGGCCGCTCGATCTACGCCGTGCTCGATCGCCCTTTGTTGGCGCATGCGCTGGAGAACATTCGCCAGCGCATGGCACGCGGTGCCAGCGAACCCTCGACCCAGTTTTTGACCAGCACGGCTTCGGGCCAGTTGCTGCGCGTGCACATGGCCCCGGTGCGCTCGGGCGCAGCGGCAGAGCCTGGGGCCGAGCCCGACTGCGCCGACATCCACGGCTTTGTGCTCATGCTGGACAACGTGACCCACAGCTTCGAGGAAGAAACCCGACGGGACCAATTGCTGCTGGGCCTGACCGAGGGTTCGCGGGCTTCGCTGGCCAATGTGCAGGCGGCGGTGGAGATGCTGGCCTTTGACGACCTGGAGCCCGAAATGCGTGAGAAGTTCTTGCGCGTGGTGCGCGAAGAAGTCGGCGCCATGGGCGAGCGCATCACCGACCTGATGGCCCGCTCCACCGAAACCCTCAAGACCCGCTGGCCGCTCGAAGACATGCTAGGCGCGGACTTGGTGCTGGCCGCGCAGCAGCGCATCGCCGCGCATTGTGGGCGCGACATGGCCGATGTGGTGCTGGACACGGTGGACCCACAGGTCTGGCTCAAGGTGGACAGCTTTGGTGTGCTGCAGGTGCTGACCTACCTGGCCAGCCGTTTGTTTGACGAGTTCGAGCTGCGTTTTGTGCAGCTGCGGCTGGCGCAGGCCGACGACAAAGTGCACCTGGATTTGGTCTGGACCGGCCAGGCCATGAGCAGCGAAACCGTGATGAGTTGGGAGCTGGACCCGATGCATCTGGGCCAGGACCGCAGCCCCCTGACGGTGCGTGACGTGATGGATCGGCACGGCGGCGTGATGTGGTTCGAGCGTGAACGCACGCGCCACCAGGCCTTCTTCCGGCTGGTCTTGCCCCGGGCCGGGGCACAAGAAGGCATCGAGGGCGCGCATGTGTTGAGCAACGAAAGCCGCCCCGAGTACTACGACTTTGACCTGTTCCAGATGTCGGAGTCGCACCACAGCCTGGACGACCGCCCGCTCAAGAGCCTGAGCTTCACCGTGTTTGACACCGAGACCACGGGCCTGAACCCCTCACAAGGCGACGAGATCATCCAGATCGGGGCCACGCGCATCGTCAATGGCCGCTTGCTGCGCCAGGACGCGTTTGAGCAGCTGATCGACCCGGGCCGCAGCATCCCTGCTGCGTCCATCCCGATTCATGGCATCACTCCCGCCATGGTGCAGGGCCAGCCGCGCATTGGGCAGGTGCTGCCCACCTTCCATGCCTATGCCCATGACACGGTGCTGGTGGCGCACAACGCCGCTTTTGACATGAAGTTTTTACAGCTGAAGGAGCGCAGCACCGGCTTGCGTTTTGACCAGCCGGTGCTCGACACCTTGCTGCTGTCGGCGGTGATTCACCCGCACCAAGCCTCGCACCGTCTGGAGGCCATTGCCGAGCGCATGAACATCACCGTGTTGGGGCGGCACACCGCCTTGGGCGACGCGATGGTCACGGCCGAGGTGTTTTTGCGCATGATTCCGCTCTTGGCCGAGATGGGCATCCACACCCTGGGACAGGCCCGCGAGGCGGCGCAAAAGACTTATTACGCGCGATTGAAGTATTGAGCCACCGGGGTCTTAAAACCGCCCCGACTGGTATCGCTGGCCCAGCACGCTTTGCAGAGACTGGATGACCGAAAACGCATCGCGCAGGTGCCCGCGCTCGAAATTCGACAGCTCTTGCAGGTGCAGGTAGTTGTCGGGCTCCAAGCCTTGTTGCATGCGCTGGGTCTGGTGCGTGATGCGCTGGCTGGAGACGAACTCGAGTGCGTCGCGCAAATCGCGTGAGCCTTGCTCTGACAGCTCGCCCAGTTGGGCTGCTTGCTCGATGCGGTCGCTGGTGTTGACTTCGAGCAAGCCCGCAGCCAGGGCGTAAATGCGACCCAAGTCCACAATGGGCGCAATCGCCTGGTGCTTCAAGTCCACGGTGCCCGCGTGTTCACCGCCTCGGATCAGCGAGATCTGGCCAAACAGGTTGAGCGGCGGGCGTTGCTTTTGTGCGTTGTTCACCACATGCGCCAAAAACAGGCTTTGCTTGGGTGTCTGTGCCAGCACTTCACTGCGCAAGCTGTGCAGCAGCGCGTGCTGGCCATGTACAGCACGCAGGTCAAAAAACACCGTGACCAGCATCAAGGCCTTGGGGTCCGGAACGTTGATCCAGTTCTGAAAATACTGCCGCCACACACGCAGCGGCTGCCGCCACTGGTCCGTCATGGCCATCATCTCGCCCGGGCAGTGGATGTAGCCGCAAGCGGCCAGGCCATCACACACGCGGCGGGCAAGGGTCTTGAAGTAGTCGCCGTGTTGGGCCGGGTCGTAGGCGTCATGGAGCACCATGCAGTTGTCCTGGTCTGATTTGGCCGTTTGCTCGCAACGCCCTTGTGAGCCCGCGGCCACCCACACATAGTCCACGGGCGGCGGGCCGAGTTCGGCTTCGGCCAGGTGGATCAGGCGGCTGGTCAGCGCGTCGGTGATCGTGGTGATGACGTGGCCCGTGTTGTAGGCGCTGGTGTGCGCCGCGCTCAGGTTGTGTTGCAGCGCCTTGACACGTCGGCTGATGGCCACCAGCCCGTCCAGGCTGCCTTGCTGGTGGATGTCGCCCGCCAAATACACGGCCGAGGTGCTTTGCTGCTGAGTCAGGTCGGTGGCGGTCACCATGCCGGCGATGCGATGCCCGTCCATGATGGGCACATGGTGGATGTTGTGACGTGTCATCAGCAACAGGGCCTCAAAGGCGGGGCTGCGCTGGTCCAGCGTCAGGGGCGCGAGGGTGGCGATGTCGGCGGCCGGGCGCGACAGGTCCAGCCCCTCGGCCACCACCCGGTTGCGCAGGTCGCGGTCGGTGACCAGGCCAAACAGGTGCTCCTGCTCGACCAGCATGACCGAAGACACGCCGCGCTCGCGCATGGTGCGGGCCACCTCCAGCACGCTGGCCTGGGGCGGCAAGGTGATGGGTGGGTGCTTGATCAAGTCTTGCAGGCGCATGCTGAGCAAGTTGGTGTCGTTGCCGGGTGTGGCCGCAGCCGCTGGGGCGCCGGGGTGTCGGCCATCCAGGGGCACAGGCAAGAAGGGGGTGAGCGCTGGTTCGCGGGCCAGCAGGGCCTGCAGGCAGGCCTCGGGCACTTGGAGCAAGCGGCAGTCTTGGGTGCAGGTCACGTGGTAGCTTTGTTGCAGCGTCCAGGGCGTCACGCCTGCGCCCAAAAACTCGCCCGCCAGCAGCGTGTGGGTGCGTGCCAGTTCCGGGTCGTCCAGGTCCACGCGGCCTTGCAAAATCAACCACAGATGGGCGCTCCATTGGCCTGCTTGGGCCAGCAGATCGCCTGCGTGCAAATCCAGCACTTCGCTTTGTGCCAGCAGGTCTTGCCGAGCCGAAGCAGTCAGCAAACCCCAAACACGGTGTTGTGCCAGACTGTCCGACCATTCAAGAGGCGAGAGTGACATGTTCAAACTCCCTGTTTTTTTGGGCAATGTGCAGCTATTCATTTTGGCAGACGGTGTATGTGTCCTGTCACTCGGTGCTGCGGATTTTCTGATCCCGGTCAAGAAAAAGGGGCAAGCTAAGCTCCGCCGAGCGGCAAGGGGCACGGCCCTAGAATGTTTGGCCTCCACCCCATAAAGCCAGTTCATGTCCCAAGGTCTCATCCGCATCCGTGGTGCCCGTCAGCACAACCTCAAAAACATTGACCTCGACATCCGTACCGGTGAACTCACGGTGGTCACTGGCCCCAGCGGCTCTGGCAAGTCGAGTCTGGTGTTCGACACCTTGTATGCCGAAGGCCAGCGCCGCTATGTGGAGACCTTCAGCGCCTACGCCCGCCAGTTTCTGGACCGCATGGACAAACCAGCCGTGGACAAGGTCGAAGGCGTGCCCCCGGCCATTGCGATCGACCAGACCAACCCGGTTCGCAGTTCGCGCTCCACCGTGGGCACCATGACCGAGCTGAACGACCACCTCAAGCTGTTGTTCGCCCGTTTAGGCCAACTGTTCGACAAAGACACCGCACAGCCCGTGCGCCACGACAACCCCGACACAATTTATGCCGAACTGGCCCAACGTGCCACGCAAGCGGGCGACCCTCGCCTGTACCTGACCTTTCCGGTCGAGTTGCCCGCCAACACCAGCGCAGAGCAGGTCGAGCAGTGGTTGTCTGCCAGCGGCTTCACCAAGGTGCAGGCCGAACGCGAAGTGGCCACGCCCACAGGTCCGCGCAAAGTGTTGGATGTGATCGCCGACCGCTTTCGCATCGGCACCGCCGAAAAAGCCCGCGTGGTCGAAGCCATCGAAGTCGCCCTCAAACGCGGCGGCCGCCTGAATGTCTATGTGGAGAAATCGGGGTCAGATCCCAATTCTTCTTCTGAGCCCGCCTTCGACATCTGGCGATTTTCGACGGGCTTGCATTGTCCGGACAGCGATTTGCGCTACACCGATCCGATCCCGTCGATGTTCTCGTTCAACTCGGCCGTGGGCGCGTGTGAGACCTGCCGGGGCTTTGGGCGCGTGATCGGGGTCGACTACGGCCTGGTCATTCCCAATCCCAAGCTCACCCTGCGGGCCGGGGCCATCAAGACGCTGCAAACCCCCGCTTGGCAAGAAAACCAGGACGACCTGATGCGCCACGCCGAGGCCGCAGGCATTCCGCGTGACACGGCTTGGGACAAGCTGACACAGGCGCAGCAAGATTGGGTGATCAACGGCTCACCCGAGTGGAAGGGGCGATGGAACCACCAGTGGTATGGCGTGAAGCGTTTCTTCGAGTACCTGGAGAGCAAGGCCTACAAGATGCACATCCGTGTGCTCTTGTCCAAGTACCGCAGTTACACCGAGTGTCCAACGTGCCAAGGCGCACGTTTGAAGACCGAGAGTTTGCTTTGGCGAATTGGCAGCCATTCCGATGCCGATGGCGTCTTGCCCGTGGAGAAGCGTTTCATGCCAGCGGGTGTGAAGTGGTCGCGTGCACAGTTGGAGGCGCTGCCGGGTTTGAGCCTGCACGACATGATGATCATGCCGCTCGATCGTTTGCGTTTGTTCTTTGATCGGGTGTCTGCTTCTGGGCATGCCTCCCTGGCGACCGGGGAGGCCTCTTTGGTTGCTGGGTTGTTGAGCACGTTGGGGGAGGCTCCGGCCGGGGATGGACTGGGCTCCTCATACGGCGGGGGTACGCCAAAATCGTCGCCCAGCCCATCCCCGGCCGAAGCCGTAGTGGGAAATGCACAAGCAGCAGCACAGGCACGGGCAGCGACAGCGACAGCGACAGAGAAGGCACTGGACGCTCGATCCACCACAAGGTCTGCATCAGAGCGGGGGGCGGGCGACGATTTTGGCGTACCCCCGCCTCATGAGGAGCCCGCCCCCCGCTCTGATGCAAACCGACTCTCAGCAGAACCCACGAACCAAGGCCCAAGCGCCGAACAAAAAGCCCTGCAACTGCTCCTCGAAGAAATCACCACTCGCCTCAAATACCTGTGTGACGTGGGCATTGGTTACCTCACCCTCGACCGCCAAAGCCGCACGCTCAGCGGCGGCGAAGTGCAGCGCATCAACCTCACCACCGCCCTGGGCACCAGCCTCGTCAACACCCTGTTCGTGCTCGACGAGCCCAGCATCGGCCTGCACCCACGAGACATGCACCGCATCACCTTGGCCATGCACCGCCTGCGCGACGCCGGCAACACGCTCGTCGTGGTCGAGCACGACCCGGCAGTGATG
>JAKFXJ010000124.1 GCA_021731425.1 Limnohabitans sp.
GAACTGACGACCTACCGCTTACAAGGCGGGTGCTCTACCAACTGAGCTAAAGCGGCACGGGCTGAATTCTAACTTGCTCCGGGGCTGACTGAGCGTCAGGCACTGAATTTTTTTACTTGATGCGCTTGAGCGCGGGGCGGCCGGGGTTGCTCGGGCTGGGCGTCTCAGGCTTGTCCTGGGTGTCCATGCTCTCCAGCGCTGGACTGTCCACCGCCGACAAAGCCGCTGGCAGCGACTCTTCATCGCTCACGGGAAAAGCCATGCCTTGACCGTTTTCACGGGCGTAAATCGCCATAACGCGGTGAATGGGCACCATGATTTCACGCGGCTTGCCACCAAAGCGGGCTTTGAACTCAATGAAGTCATTGCCCAGCTTCAAGGAACTGGTGGCATCCATGCTGACGTTGAGCACGATCTCACCGCCTTGTACGTACTCACGCGGCACCTGAACCGAGTTGTCCACTTTCACGGCCACATAGGGCGTGAAACCGTTTTCGGAACACCAGTCGTACAAGGCGCGAATCAGGTACGGCCTGGTGGATGGCAGTTCGGTGTTGCTGATCATGCGTTGTCCTCCATCGCCATTATTCTCCCGAAAACAACCGGCTTTACTTGCGCATGACCTTTTCGGAAGGTGTCAGCGCCTCGATGTAGGCTGGACGGGAAAAAATACGCTCAGCGTACTTCAGCAAGGGGGCCGCATTTTTGCTCAACTCGATCCCGTAGTAGTCCAGGCGCCACAGCAATGGGGCAATGGCCACGTCCAGCATGGAGAAGTTGTCGCCCAGCATGAACTTGTTTTTCAGGAACACCGGGGCCAATTGGGTCAAGCGGTCGCGGATGTGCGAGCGTGCTTTCTCGAGTGCCTTGTCGTTGCCTTTGAGGGCGCGGTTTTCCAAGGTCAACACGTGTGTGAAAAGTTCTTTTTCGAAGTTGAGCAAGAACAAGCGCACACGGGCACGGTCTACGGGGTCACCGGGCATCAATTGCGGATGAGGAAAGCGCTCGTCGATGTACTCGTTGATGATGTTCGACTCGTACAAGATCAGGTCACGCTCAACCAAAATGGGCACCTGACCGTAGGGGTTCATCACGTTGATGTCTTCTTGCTTGTTGTACAAGTCCACATCGCGGATCTCAAAGTCCATGCCTTTTTCGAACAACACAAAGCGGCAGCGGTGTGAGAAAGGACACGTCGTTCCGGAATAAAGCACCATCATGGTGGAGGCTCCTCAAAAAATCAAAAAGAGTGGGAGGCCTCCAAGGCCTGCCACTCCAAAGAACCTGGCCATACGGCCAGGTGAAAGATCAATTACTTGATGTCTTTCCAGTATGCCGCGTTCAGACGCCAAGCAATAAAGGTGAAGAACGACAAGAAAATCAGAACCCAGACGCCAATGCGCACACGGGTGTTTTGTGCGGGCTCCGCCATCCACTGCATGTAAGCCACCAGATCACCAACCGCTTGGTCGTACTGCAAAGGTGTCATGGTACCGGGCTTGACTTGCTTCCAGCCCGAGAAGATCTGGACTTTGTGACCATGCTCTTCTTTTTCTGTGTAAACAGGCTCACGCTCGCCTTGCAGTTCCCACAAGGGATGGGGCATGCCCACGTTGGGATACGCCAGGTTGTTCCAGCCCGTAGGCTTGGTCTCATCCCGGTAGTAGGTGCGCATGTAGGTGTAGAGGTAATCTGCACCTGTGCCACCAGGGCCCGAACGCGAACGCGCCATCAAGGTCAGGTCAGGCGGGTTCTTGCCGAACCACTCTTTGGCCTGCACCGGATCAATCGCAGCCTTCATGGTGTCGCCCACACGGTCGGTGGCGAACATCAAGTTGTCTTTGATTTGCTGATCGGTCAAGCCAATGTCTTTCAGGCGGTTATAACGCATGAAGGCAGCCGAGTGGCAATTGAGGCAGTAATTGGTAAAAATCTTGGCGCCGTTTTGCAAGGCTGCCAAATCGTTGGTTTTCTTGGGTGCTTTATCCCAGGCAATACCACCGCCAGCAGCGTGTGCACCGGCCACCAGGCCCAGCACCATCACCAAGCCCAATGCGAGTTTCTTGAGGTTTTTCATTTTCTTGAATCTCCGTGATCTCAGTGAGGCGTGAAGGTCACGCGGTCGGGCACTTGTTTAAAGGTGCCCAGCTTGCTCCACCAAGGCATCAGCAGGAAAAAGCCAAAGTAAAACAGGGTGCCCACTTGAGACACGCGCTCACCAATGGGCGAGGGCGGCTTGACGCCCAAGTAACCCAGAATCAGGAAGTTGATCACAAACACGGCGTAGACATATTTGTGCCAGTCAGGGCGGTAGCGGATCGACTTGACAGGGCTGTAATCCAGCCATGGCAAGAAGAACAAAATGATCACGGCAGCGCCCATGACCACCACACCCCAAAACTTGGCATCGATGGTCAAGAGCAGTGCGCAGATCACCACCGTTGCACCCACCAAACCGGCTTTGAGCAGGCTGGGCAGTTTTCCTTTGGCCACGGCCAAGAAGGCGCCCACCACCACACACAACACCAGCACGTACATCATCTCGGTGGTGATGGCACGCAGCATGGAATAGAAGGGTGTGAAATACCACACGGGTGCAATGTGCAAGGGCGTGGTCAGTGGGTCAGCAGGAATGAAGTTGTTGTATTCGAGGAAATAGCCACCAAACTCGGGAGCAAAGAACACCACTGCGCTGAATGCCATCAAGAACACGCTCACGGAGAAGATGTCGTGAACGGTGTAGTAAGGATGGAAAGGGATGCCGTCCAAAGGATTGCCTTTGGCATCCTTGGGTGCGTTGGCAGCCTTGATTTCGACGCCATCGGGGTTGTTAGAGCCCACTTCGTGCAGCGCAATGATGTGCGCCACCACCAAGCCCAAAAGGACCAGAGGCACTGCAATAACGTGGAAGCTGAAGAAGCGGTTCAAGGTGGCATCGCCCACCACAAAGTCGCCACGGATCAGCAAGGCCAGATCAGGACCGATCACAGGCACGGCCGAGAACAAGTTCACGATCACCTGAGCGCCCCAATAGGACATCTGGCCCCAAGGGAGCAAGTAACCCATGAAGGCTTCGGCCATGAGCACCAAGAAAATGGCACAACCGAAAATCCAGACCAACTCACGCGGCTTGCGGTAGGAACCGTACATCAAACCCCGGAACATGTGCAGGTAGACCACCACAAAGAAGGCCGAGGCGCCTGTGGAGTGCATGTAACGGATCAACCAGCCCCAAGGTACATCGCGCATGATGTACTCGACCGAAGCAAATGCCAGCGCCGCATCGGGCTTGTAGTGCATGACCAGGAAAATACCGGTCACGATTTGGATCACCAACACCAGCAGAGACAGGGCGCCGAAAACGTACCAAAAATTCAGGTTTTTGGAGGCGTAGTATTCGGACAGGTGTTCCTTGTACAGCTTGGAAGCCGGAAAGCGGTTGTCCACCCAATTGAGCAGCTTCTCGCCAGCGGGGGCGTTCGGAGAAATTTCTTTGAATTCAGCCATGTTGTTCTCCATCAGGCCTTCTTGTCTTCACCAATGAGCAGCTTGGTGTCAGACAGGTACATGTGAGGCGGCACTTCGAGGTTGTCGGGTGCGGGCTTGTTCTTGAATACACGGCCGGCCAAGTCGAAAGTGGAGCCATGGCAAGCGCACAAGAAGCCACCATTCCAGTCATCGGGCAAGGAGGGCTGAGGGCCTGCAGCGAACTTGTCAGCCGGCGAGCAACCCAAGTGGGTGCAAATGCCGACGGCCACCATGATCTCGGGCTTGATAGAGCGGTGGCTGTTCTTGGCGTATTCGGGTGTGGGATACGCGGTGCGGTTTGAGGCCGGATCGGCCAACTGACCTTCGGCCTTTTTCAAGGATTCGAGCTGCTCGGGCGAGCGCTTCATGATCCAAACGGGTTTGCCACGCCATTCGACCGTGAGCTTTTCGCCCGGGTTCAAGGCGGAAATGTCCACCTCAACGGCCGCACCGGCCGCTTTGGCCCGCTCGGAGGGTTGGAAGCTGCTGACGAAGGGGGTGGCCACAAAGCCAGCGCCTACGGCACCTGCGCAAGTGGAGGCAATCAGCCAGGTCCGCTTGCTGCTGTCGACTGGGGTGTCACTCATGGGAATCCTCTAGCGAGTCGTTATCAGGGTCAACCCGCGATTGTAGCGGAGTGAAACAAACAACCGACTTACAAGCACATAAGCTTGCTGCTGGCTAGGGCACAATAGCATCCGTCTTGTTGTTTTTGGAGATTTAAGATGTCATTTGTTCAAGAATTCAAATCCTTTGCTCTGAAGGGCAATGTCATGGATCTGGCGGTGGGTGTGATCATCGGGGCGGCCTTTGGCAAGATCGTCGACTCCTTGGTGGCCGACCTGATCATGCCTTTTGTGAGTCTGGTCTTTGGCGGTCTTGACTTCGCCAACTACTACTTGCCACTCGCCGGTCAGGCGGCCACCTTGCCCTTGGCAGAGGCCAAAAAGCTGGGGGCTGTTTTTGCCTACGGCAGCTTCGTGACGGTGGCCTTGAACTTCTTCATTTTGGCTTTGGTGATTTTTGTGATGGTGCGGCAAATCAACCGCCTCAAAACCGCCCAGCAGCCGGCAGCCGCACCAGAATCTGCCCCCATCACACCTGAAGACGTGTTGCTGCTGCGTGAAATTCGCGACAGCCTGAAAAACAAGGGCTGACACGCCCCGGGGCTCAGGCCTTGCCTGTGGCCGCGCCTGACAGCAACTGACGCGCCATGCGAATGGCCTGAACCATGCTGCTGGCGTCGGCCACGCCTTGGCCAGCCACATCCATAGCCGTCCCGTGGTCGGGGCTGGTTCTGATCAGGGGCAGACCCAGGGTCACATTCACTCCCTGCTCCACGCCCAAGTACTTCACGGGGATCAAGCCCTGGTCGTGGTACATGGCCACCACCACATCAAATTCGCGCTGAATGCCCGGTTTTTGGCGGGCCCGCATGAAAACCGTGTCGGGCGCGTAAGGACCGTGCACATCCAGTCCTTCTTGGCGGGCCTGCAATATGGCCGGCTGCACCACCTCGATTTCTTCGCGCCCAAACAAGCCCCCCTCGCCCGCGTGCGGGTTGACCCCGGCGACTGCGATGCATGGCTTGCGGCCCAGCAAAGCCGTCAAAGCTGTGTGGGTGATGCGCAAGGTCTCTAGAACACGGTCCACCGTGATGGCATTGAGCGCCTCGCGCAAGGACACATGGATGCTGACCAACACCGTGCGCAGCTCGTCGTTGGCGAGCATCATGCGCACCGGCATTTGCGGGAGCGTCACCCCTGTATGGCGAGCCGCCTCGGCCTGCAGCAACTCGGTGTGGCCCGGGTACTGGTCATAGGGTGCGCCTGCCGCGTGCAGGGCTTCTTTGTGCAAAGGCGCCGTGACCAGTGCGGCCACCTCGCCTCGCAAGGCGGCACGCGTGGCCCACAGCACGGCCTCGCCTGCCAATAGCCCGGCACGGCTATCGACCTTGCCCCAAGGGATCTCGGGGGCCACGGACACCACCTGCAGCACAGGCAAACACCTCGGCGGCACGTGCAAGGCTTGCTCAGCCGTTTCGATCTCGCACACCGGGTAGCGCACGGCCTGCTCCACCAAAGCCATGGCGCGGCGCATCAGGCCCACATCACCCGCCACAAAGCAGCCCCGGGTCAGCTCAGGCGCGGTGCTCCAAGCACGGGCAATGATTTCGGGGCCTATCCCGCAGGGGTCACCTGGGGT
>JAKFXJ010000137.1 GCA_021731425.1 Limnohabitans sp.
TGGGCATCAAGGCGGCGTTTCCAGACACGCTGGTGTTCTACCGCATGGGCGACTTTTACGAGCTGTTTTTTGACGACGCCGAAAAAGCCGCTGGCCTGCTCGACATCACCCTCACACGCCGGGGTCAGTCGGCCGGGCAGCCAGTCCTCATGGCGGGTGTGCCTTTTCATTCCATGGAAACTTACCTGGCCCGCCTGATCAAGCTCGGCGAATCGGTGGCGATTTGTGAGCAAGTGGGCGACGTGGCCACATCCAAAGGCCCGGTCGAGCGCAAAGTGGTGCGGGTGGTCACCCCCGGCACCCTGACCGACACCGAGCTGCTCTCCGACAAAAGTGAATCGATTTTGCTGGCCGTGCACCAAGCGGGCAAAAACCGCTGCGGCTTGGCTTGGCTGAGCGTCACCCAAGGCGTGGTGCATGTGGCCGAATGCGGCCAAGATGAACTGGCCGACTGGATCGACCGCATCGCGCCCAGCGAACTGCTGGCCAGCGCGGGCATGACACCCACTTTTGAGCAAAAACTGCGCGGCCTCAAAACCACCGGGCGCGGCAGCTGGTCATTTGCCCTGCGGCCGGATTTTCAATTTGACGCAGGCTTGGGCCAACGCAAGCTGCTGGAACAACTGCAGGCCGCGTCACTCGCTGCATGGAGCGCCGACACCTTGGCCGACGCGCATGCCGCCGCGGCAGCCTTGCTCACTTACGCCGAACACACCCAAGGCCGCAGCCTGCCGCATGTGCAGCGGGTGCAGGTGCAGCGCTCTGACGCGCTGATTGACCTGCCCGCCAGCACCCGCCGCAATCTGGAGCTGACCCAAACCCTGCGCGGCGAAAGCGCCTCAGACTCGCCCACCCTGTTTGCGTTGCTCGACACCTGCATGACCGGCATGGGCAGCCGCCTGCTCAAAAGCTGGCTACTCAGCCCACCACGAGATCGGCAAGTGGCGCAGCAACGCCTGCAAGCCCAAGCCGTGTTGCGCGGCGACAGTGGATCGGGCGCTTGGAGCAGCCTGCGCGAACAGCTCAAAGGTGCCAGCGATGTGGAGCGCATCACCGCCCGCACCGCGCTGCGCCAAGTGCGCCCGCGCGAGCTGGTGGCGCTGCGCCATGCGCTGGCGCGTGCGGGGGCGCTGTCGGTGCAACTGCAAGCCTTGAACCCTGAGCCTGGCACCTTGCTGGGTGGCATGGCCCGCTGGCTCACACCGCCCACGCATTGCGCCGAGTTGCTGAACATGGCCTTGCTCGAAGAGCCCGCTGCTCTGGTGCGCGACGGCGGTGTGATCGCTGACGGCCTGGACGCCGAACTGGACGAGTTGCGCGGCATCCAGACCAACTGCGATGCCTTTTTGCTGGACCTGGAAACCCGCGAAAAAGAGCGCACCGGCATTGCCAACCTGCGCGTGCAGTTCAACAAAGTGCACGGCTTTTACATCGAGGTCACACAAGGGCAACTGGACAAAGTGCCCGACGACTACCGCCGCCGCCAGACACTGAAAAACGCCGAGCGCTTCATCACGCCCGAGCTCAAAACCTTTGAAGACAAGGCCCTGTCGGCGCAAGAACGTGCCTTGGCCCGAGAGAAGTGGCTCTACGAAGGCCTGCTCGACCAGCTGCAGCCCTTTGTGCCCGCGCTCACCGAATTGGCGCAAGCCATGGCCTCGCTCGACGCCTTGTGCGCCCTGACCGAGCGCTCGCTCACCCTGAATTGGTGCGCCCCGGAGTTCACCAAAGAGCCTTGCATCGAAATCCGCCAAGGCCGCCACCCGGTGGTCGAGGCCCGCTTGGCCGAAATGTCCGGTGCCAGCTTCATCGCCAACGACACAGTGCTGGGCACGCGCCAGCGCCTGCAAATCATCACCGGCCCCAACATGGGCGGTAAATCGACCTACATGCGCCAGGTGGCCCTGATCGTGCTGCTGGCCAGCATCGGCAGCCATGTGCCCGCCAGCCGCTGTCGCTTGGGGCCCATCGACGCCATCCACACCCGCATCGGCGCGGCCGACGACCTGGCTAACGCGCAATCGACCTTCATGCTGGAGATGACCGAGGCCGCACAAATTTTGCACAGCGCCACGCCGCACAGCCTGGTGTTGATGGACGAGATCGGGCGCGGCACCTCGACTTTTGACGGCCTGGCTCTCGCCAGCGGCATCGCCACCCACCTGCACAACAAAACACAAGCCTTTGCGCTGTTTGCCACGCACTACTTTGAGCTCACCGAGTTCCCGGCCACACACACGGCGGCCGTCAACATGCATGTGAGCGCAGCCGAATCGGGTGCATCCATCGTCTTCTTGCACGAACTGCAACCCGGCCCCGCCAGCAAGAGCTATGGCGTGCAAGTGGCGCGGCTGGCGGGCATGCCTGCAGCCGTGCTCAACCACGCACGCCATGCGCTCAGCGCACTCGAAGCTGGCGCTACAGAAAGCCGCCAGCAGGTGGACCTGTTTGCTGCCCCGCCCGAATCCGAAGCCACCGGTCCCAGCCCCATCGAAGTGGCGCTGGCCCAAATCAACCCCGACGCTTTGAGCCCCCGCGAAGCGCTCGATGCCTTGTATGCCCTGCAGCGCCTGCTGCCCAAAAGTTAAAGAGCCCCCACATGACCTACTGTGTTGCCGTCAAAACCCGCGCCGGGCTGGTGTTCTTGTCCGACTCCCGCACCAACGCGGGTCTGGACCAGATCAGCACCTTCCGCAAAATGATCGTCTATGAAAAAGCGGGCGACCGCTTCATGACGCTGTTGTCAGCGGGCAACCTGAGCATCTCGCAATCGGTGCGCGAAGTGCTGCAGATCGAAAAACTGGTCGAGCCCGGGCAAGACGAACCCCTGACCATCTGGAACGCCAAAAGCATGTTCGACGCCACCCGCGTGCTGGGCGCGGCCGTGCGCCGCGTGTACGAACGCGACGCCGCTGCGCTGCGGGCTTCAGGCGTGGAGTTCAACGTTTCCATGATTTTTGGTGGCCAAATCGGCAACGAAGGCATGCGACTGTTTCAGGTGTATTCGCCCGGCAACTTCATCGAAGCCACCGATGAGACGCCCTACTTCCAGATCGGCGAATCCAAATACGGCAAGCCCGTGCTCGACCGCGTTATCACCCCCAACACCCCGCTGGACGAAGCCGCCAAATGCGCCTTGGTGTCGATGGACTCGACCCTCAAGTCCAACCTGTCAGTGGGCCTGCCGCTGGACATGGTGGTCTACCAAGCGGGCAGCCTGCAGACCGACCGCATCATGTGCATTGACGAGCACAACCCCTACTTCAAAATGCTGCGCACCAGCTGGGGCGACAAACTGCGCCAAATGTTCGACAGCATCGAAGACCCGATGTGGAACGGCGGCGCAACCGACATCCCGCTCATGGTGTCCGCCCAGCGCAATGCTTTGCTCAAGAAAATCACCACGCCCGAAGAGAAACTGATTTGATGGCACGCATCATCTTCTCGCACGGCAACAGCTTTCCGGCCAGCACCTACAAGGTGATGTTCGACAACCTGCGCCAGCGCGGCTTTGAGGTCGACGCGGTGGAAAAATTTGGCCACGACCCGCAATACCCCGTCACCAACAACTGGCCCCACCTGGTGCAGCAACTGGCCGACTTTGCCCGTGAAAAACAAGGCGATAGCGAACCCGCCTTTTTGGTGGGCCACTCGCTGGGCGGCATCTTGAGTTTGATGTGCGCCGCCCGTCACCCCGAGCTGGCGCGTGGCGTGGTACTCATCGACTCGCCCGTGATTGGCGGCTGGCGGGCCACCACCTTGGGCCTGGCCAAACGCACGCCTCTGATCGGGGCCCTCTCGCCCGGGCGCATCAGCCAAAAACGCCGCCACCACTGGCCCGACGCCCAAGCGGCGATGGAGAGCTTTGCGCACAAAAAGTCCTTTGCCCGCTGGGACCCGCAAGTGCTGAAGGACTACATTGACCACGGCACCCACGACGAACGTGGCCAGCGCGTGCTCAGCTTTGACCGCGACATCGAAACCGCCATCTACAACAGCCTGCCGCACAAACTCGACAGCCTGCTCAAGCACAAACCCCTTAAATGCCCCGCCGCCTTCATCGGCGGCACGCACTCGGCCGAAATGCGCCAGGCGGGCACCGACCTGACGCACCAGGTGGTGAAGGGCCGCATCATGATGCTCGACGGCTCCCACCTCTTCCCCATGGAAAAGCCCATCGCCACCGCGGCAGCAATAGAAGCCACCCTGCGCAATCTGGGTGTTTGAAACTGGTGGTGCGCATTGGCACCACCTGACTTGCGAGCCCACTCTGCACAGGTGACAGGGCCCTGTCAGCGCCTTGCCCATAATGCGGGGGAATTGTTTTGCAAGGTCTTCGCATGTCCTCTACCCAACCCCTTCGCGGCATTCGCGTCGTCAGCCTGGCCCTGAACCTGCCCGGCCCTGCAGCCCTGATGCGCCTGGCCCAAATGGGCGCCAGCTGCACCAAGATCAACCCGCCTGCTGGCGACCCCATGCAGCACTACACCCCCGACGGTTACGCGCTGATGCACAAGGGCGTGAAGCACCACACCCTGGACCTCAAAACCGAGGCCGGACAAGCCGCCTTGCACAAACTGCTGCCCAAGACCGATGTGCTGCTCACTTCATTCCGCCCCTCGGCCCTGACCAAGTTGGGCCTGAGCTGGAAAACCTTGCGCAAGCAATACCCCGCGCTCAGCCTGATCGAAGTGGTGGGCGCCCCTGGGCCGCTGGCCGAAATTCCGGGCCACGATTTGACCTACCAAGCCGAAGTGGGCCTGGTCAACGGCATGGACCTGCCCCCCAGTTTGTTTGCCGACATGGGCGGTGCGCTCATGGCCAGCGAAGCCACGCTCAAAGCCGTCATTTCGCTCAAGACCACGGGCAAAGGCTCGCGCCACGAAGTGGCCTTGTCTGAGGCTGCCGCTTGGCTGGCCCTGCCCCGCCAGCTGCGCATGACCACGCCCGACGGTGCGGTGGGTGGTGCGCATGCGGGCTACCGCATCTATCCCTGCAAAAACGGCCGTGTGGCCGTTGCGGCGCTGGAGCCGCACTTTGCGCAGCGCCTGTGCGAAGCCGCAGGCCTGCCACAGGCACACCCGGTCAAAGACCTGTTCAAGCCCGCCACACGACAAGCCATCGAGGCCTTCTTGGCCAGCCAGACCCGCGCCCAGCTCGACAAACTGGCCACGGCCAAAGACATCCCGCTGATGACGCTCAAATAAGCCGCTGCCAGCCGCGGCGCATTTATTGGCCCATTCATCGGCCCGTGAATTGCGGGGCGCGTTTTTCCATGAAATGCGCCACCCCTTCGCGGAAGTCTTCACTCTCAAAACTGCGGGCCATTTCGGCATTGGCCTGGCGCGTGTTTTCTGCCAATGTCTGAAAGGGCGCGTCGTACTGCTGGCGCTTGATCACCGCCATCGAGCGCGGCGAGACGTTGTCCACCAAATCGCGCACATAGGCATAAGTCGCTTCAGCCAAAGCCTGCGGCGCAAACACCTTGTTGACCAAGCCCATGGCCTGCGCCTCGGGGGCCAACACCTTGCGGGCCGACAGCAACAAATCCATGGCGTTGGCGTGGCCCACAATACGCGGGAGCATCCAGCTCAAGCCGTGTTAGGCAATCAGGCCGCGCCTGGAAAACGCGGTGGTGAACACCGCGTTGTCGGCCGCAAACCGGATGTCGCAATACAGGGCATGCACCAAGCCAATGCCTGCGGTTGCGCCGTTGAGCATGCCAATCAC
>JAKFXJ010000318.1 GCA_021731425.1 Limnohabitans sp.
TGCACGTCGTAGACAACGGTTTTGCTCATGTTTGACTTTCAACGTGGGGCCATACGCAAAGCGCCATCGAGGCGAATGACTTCGCCGTTCAGGGGGTCGTTGTGCACGATGTGGCAGGCCAGTTCGGCAAATTCGCTGGGCTTGCCCAGGCGGGCTGGGAAGGGGATGCTGGCAGCCAGAGATTGCTGCACCGGCTCGGGCAAGCTGGCCAACAGGGGTGTTTTGAACAGGCCAGGCGCGATGGTGCACACCCGGATGCCGTGCTGCGCCAAGTCGCGTGCCATGGGCAGTGTCATGCCCACCACACCGGCCTTGGAGGCGCTGTAGGCCTGCTGGCCCACTTGGCCGTCAAAGGCCGCGACCGAAGCGGTGAAGACCATCACGCCACGGGCCCCGTCTTCCATGGGGTCGAGCTTGGCGCAAGCGGCCGAGAACAAACGTGCGGCGTTGTAAGTGCCGATCAAGTTCACGTTGATGACCTTGGCAAACTCCTCCAGCGGCGCGGCATTGCCGTCTTTACCGACCACGCGCTTGGCGGTGCCAATGCCCGCGATTTGCATCAGGATGCGGGCGGGGCCGTGCGCTGCTGCGGCGGTCTCGATGGCTGTGACCATGCTGTCCGGGTCAGATACGTTGCAATGCACCGCAAGGCCGCCAATGTCTTTGGCCACCCGCTCTGCGTTGTCCATGTTGAGGTCGAGCACCGCGACCTTGGCGCCCAGGCGGGCGAGTTCACGGGCGGTGGCTTCCCCCAGACCGGAGCCACCCCCGGTGACCAGAGCTGCTTGTCCTTGGATGTTCATGGTGTGTCTTTCAAAATGTTGGGTGATGTTCAGACCGCTTCGGGGTTTTCGATCAACAGCGCAATGCCTTGCCCGCCGCCCACACAGGCGCTGGAGATGCCGTAACGCAAACCGCTGCGTTGCAATTCACGCGCCAGCGTGATGGTCAGGCGCACACCGGTCGCAGCCAGGGTGTGACCCAGCGCGATCGCGCCGCCGTTGACGTTGAGCTTGGACACATCCAGGCCCAATTCTTTGGCCACAGCTAAGGTTTGTGCACCTTGAGCTTCGTTGATTTCAAAGCGGCCAATGTCAGACAGCTTGAGACCCGTGCGCTCGAGCAGCAAGCGAATCGCAGGCGCCGGGCCAATGCCCATGATCTCGGGCGGTACGCCCACAGCCGCAGCAGCGACAACGCGGGCCAGCTGCTTTTTGCCGTTGGTTTTGGCATAGGTGCCGGAGGTGACCACACAGGCTGCCGCCGCATCGACCAAGGCCGAGCTGTTGCCACCGGTTTGCACGCCACCTTCGTACACGGGCCGGAGTTTGCCCAAGACATCGGCAGGGGAGATGCGCGGGTGGGTGTCGGCGTTGACTTCGGTCACTTTGCCTTGCAGCTTGATGCCGCGCGGGATGTAGCCTTCGAGTTCGAATTTTTCGGTGACCACCGGCACGATCTCGCCCGCATGAAAACCTGCGGCCTGCGCGGCCACGGCCTTGGCAAAAGAGTCGGACGCGAACTGGTCCACCTCTTCACGGGTGATGTTGTATTTTTTGGCCAGGTTTTCAGCCGTCTGGATCATGTTGATGCCCGCTGCCGGGTCTTTCAGGGCTTCCCACATGAAGTCCTTGAAGCCCACAGGGGAGCCCAGCTTGAAGCCGGTGCGGTGGTCAAAGGCGGCGATCGGGTTGCGCGTCATGCTCTCGGTGCCGACCACCAGCGCGGCCTCACAAACACCCGCTTCAATTTGCTCGCCCGCTTGGCGAAACAGCTCAAAACCGGTGCCGCAGATGCGCTGCACCATGATGGCGGGCACCTCTTGCGGGACGCCTGCGTAAAGGCCAATGTGGCGCGGCAGAACAAACTGGTCAAAGTCACCAGGCGCCATATTTCCGGTGATGACCGAGCCGATCTCGGTGGCGGCGATGCCTGCACGCTTCAATGCTTCGCGTGCGGCCTTGATGCCCAGGTCGGTGGGCGAGATGTGGCCCAAAGCACCGCAGTAATCGACCATGGGTGTGCGCACACCCTCGTGCATCCACACATCGGCAAACGCGTTGAAAAATCCTTTGGCGCTCATGTCAGTTCTTTCAGTGTTGTGTCGCTGTCCACCGGGGTGGGCGGCTGTAGGGTGTCATTGGGGTTGGAGGATGTGGGGCAGGGTGCCCTCGTGCAAAGCCGCCACGGTGGCCGCGCGGTGGGCCAACACGGAGCGCTGGTTGATCGAGCCCTTGTCGGTGATCTCGCCCTTGTCAATCGTGGGCGGTTCAGCCAACAGGCACAGGCGGGCAATGCGGTTGGCGCTACCTGTGGCGCTGAGAGCCAGGGTGTTGACGATCTCCTGAAACTTGGCCTGCACAGGCGCCGAGGCCAGCACATCGGCCAGCGGCGCATCAGCGGGCAGGCCGCTCAATGCGCGAACCGCCGGGGTCGGGAAAATCATGGCCCCGACTTCTTTGAGGTTGATGCCAGTCAGCACAGCGTCTTGGATGTAGGGTGCACCCGCCGCAATGATCTTGGCCCGCAGCGGCCCCACGCTCACAAAGGTGCCGGTGGCGAGCTTGAAGTCTTCGGCAATGCGACCGTCGAACTTCAAGCCCAGGTGCATATCGCTTTCGTCGATCCACTTGACCGCGTCGCCGGTCTTGAAGAAACCTTCTTCGTCGAATGCGTCGGTGGTCTCTTGCGCATTGCGCCAGTAGCCGGGGGTAATGTTGGGGCCCCGGTAGCGCACCTCGGTTTTGCCCTCGGTGTCCACCAGTTTGAGCTCCAGGCCGGGCGTGGGCACACCCAGGTCGCCCGCTTGCACAAAGGGGTTGGTCACGAAGATGCCAAACGGGCCGGACTCGGTCATGCCCAGGCCCGTGCCCATGACAATCCGCTCGCCCACTTCACGCTCTTGGCTGGCGTAGAGGCTGTCCCAGATGGGTTGGGCCAAAGCGGCACCCGCATAGAAGAACATTTGCACGCGAGACAGCAGCGTTTTGCGCAGCTGGTCGTCGTTTTGCATGGCATGGGCAATTGCCTCAAAACCGGTGGGCACGTTGAAGTACACGGTGGGCGCGATCTCGCGCAAGTTGCGCAAGGTCTCGTGCATCAGGGCCGCTGTGGGCTTGCCGTCGTCGATGTAGAGGGTGCCGCCGTGGAACACCGTCATGCCAAAGTTGTGGTTGCCGCCGAAGGTGTGGTTCCAGGGCAGCCAGTCGACCAACACCAGTTCTTGCTCGGCCAGCACGGGCATGGACTGCGCCATTTGTTGTTGGTTGGCGCACCACAGGCGGTTGGTGTTGATGACGGCCTTGGGCAGCTTGGTGGAGCCGCTGGTGAACAAAAACTTGGCGATGGTGTCTGGGCCGGTGGCGGCCATGGCGGCATCTACAGCGGGCGTGGCGGCGGTGGCGCACAGGCTGTCAAAAGCCGTGACCGTGCGCCCGGGCACATCGCCCTCACACATCACCACTTCCATGTCCTCACCCACGGTGGCGGTAATGGCTTTGGCATAGCGGGCGTCCGAGGCAAACACCAAGCCGGGCGTGACGGTGCGCAACACATGTTTCAGTTTGTCGTAGTCCACGCTCACCAGTGAGTAGGGCGGCGAGGTGGGCACATAGGGCACACCTGCAATCAGGCAACCCAGGGCCAACATGGCGTGTTCCAGGCTGTTCTCACTCAGGATGACCACCGGCCGCTCAGCGCTCAGGCCCCGGTCGAGCACGCTTTGCGCAATGTTGCGTGCTGTTTGCCAGGCCTGTGCATAGGTGATGTGCCGCCAGTCGCCCAGCGTGCCATCGGTATTTTTCACACGACGGGCCATGAAGGTCTGATGGGGCTTGGTGTGCGCCCAGTGCTGCAGGCGGTCGGTCAGGCGATCCGGAAACGCCTTCAGCGCCTGATCGGCTTGCAGGTAGCGCGTGCCGGGCTCGCCATCGCGCAGGCTGACACGGGTCACGCCAAATTTGAGCGGGCGGAATTTGGTGGCGTTCATGCGCGTCTCCGGTTCAGCTTTTTTGCACCTTGGCCGCCTTGCCTTCAAGGAAGGCACGCACACGGGCTTTGGCTTCGGGGGCCGCTTGGGCGATCGACGCCATCAGGGCTTCGGTGAACAGGCCGTGGTCTGCAGGTTGCTCGGCGATGCGTGGCATGGCGTGTGTGAGCGCAAAGTTGGTCAGGGGCGCGTTGGTGGCAATGCGGGTGGCCAACTCGATGGCCTTGGTCAGTGCGGTGCCGGTAGGCACACGGTATTGGGCAAAACCCACACGTTCGCCTTCTTGTGCGTCGTACACACGGCCTGTGAGCATCATGTCGATCATGCGTGCCGTGCCAATCAGTTTGGGGACACGCACCGAGCCGCCACCGCCCACAAAAATGCCGCGTGTGCCTTCGGGCAGGGCGTAAAACGTACTGTCGTCGGCGACGCGGATGTGACTCGCGCTGGCCAGCTCCAGGCCGCCGCCCACCACCGCGCCGTGCAAGGCGCAGACGACGGGCACGCTGCCTTGTTCTACCGCGTTCAGGGCCACATGCCAGCCGCGTGAGTGGTGAATACCTTCGCCTGCGTCGCGCTCTTTGAGCTCTGACAGGTCGAGCCCGGCGCAAAAGTGGTCACCCTCGCCATGGATCACGGCCGCGCGGGCCTCAGCGGGCAGATTCTGGAACACATCACGCAGCGCTTCGATCAAGGCGTCGTTGAGCGCATTGCGCTTGGCTGGGCGGCACAGCCGCACCACGGCTACAGCGCCTTGCATCTCCAGGGCCACGCCGTTGGCGGCTGCACGTTCGAGGATCGGATGGGTGGATGGGGTCATCGAAGTAGGTCCTTGGGGGTCGGGATCAGAACATGCAATAAGGTTATTGCTAATAACCATATTGTGCGCATCGGAATGGGTTGGATTGCTTGGTGTTTACCCTAGTTCCTCGGGCTTTCTGTACCCAAGCCTTCGGCTGGATGTGTCCGCGTGTGCGTGGCCCGCAAGAGGGCGCACTGGCCCCACAGGCATGGCCTTGCGTGACTGGCTGAATGGGGGGGTGACGGTCAGGCACCGCCAAGCGGGGCGAATTACAGGTTTTTCTCGTCACCCGGGCGCATGCCCTTTAGCCAGTAGACCCAGGACAGGATCACGGCCACCGCGGTGTAGAGCTCAGGCGGGATTTCCTTGTCCAGATCAATGCGGCTGAGCAAGGCCAGCAGTTGCGGATCTTCGGCCACATACACGCCATGGAGCTTGGCTTCGTCGATGATGCGCTGGGCCAGTTCGTCTTCGCCTTTGGCGCTGATGATGGGCGTTTTGCGCTTGCCGTATTCCAGGGCAATCGCTTCTCTCAAAGGGGGCTTCATGTTTGCACGTCCAGCAAACTTCCGGTCTCGGGCGGGTTCCAGGGCATGGGCTCGGAAGGGCCAGGGCCATGGATGACTTGCAGCCGGGTCATGTTCAAGCCTGCACTGTCGAGCTCTTCAGCCAGGTTGGGTGTCAGGTCGCGGGCGCGGTGCACCACTTCTTCCCGCAAGGCCCACATGACCATGTCGACTTCGGTTTCACCGCTGATGCGCGTTTGCAGCCAGACCTCGCCCAGATCGCGGTTGCGAGTGTGCAGGTGAATCACCAGCGGGGCTTTTTCTTCCCCGCGTTGGCTACGACCTCGAACAAAGCGCATCTCGACGGGTTCCGCATCCGCAAAAGGCAGCATCATGGAAAACACCCA
>JAKFXJ010000365.1 GCA_021731425.1 Limnohabitans sp.
GGCCTCAGCCGCCATGATGTGGGCCAAGGTGCGCAATGACAGCGCATGGTCCAGGGTCACACCCGAGCTCTGCAGCAAGGCTTCTTTGGCCAAAGTCTGCTCGGCGGCCTTGCGGGCACGCAGATAACGCCCCGCCATCAAATGCCCCATCGAATCGAGCAAAGCCGCATGGCTGGCCCGCTCTTTTTGCTGCAGACGCCAGCGCTGCGCCCTTTTGGGCAAGGCCAAAAATGCCGCCAATGCCCGCTGCGCCAGAATCACCAGCAGCACCACCGAGAAGACGGCCAAAACGGCCAAATTGAGCGACAGGTCAATCCGGTGCGGAAACAAAAACAGGGTCACCGTGCCCTGGTTGTTGCCCGCCAGCCAGGCCCCGGCCGCTGCCAAGGCAAACAGAGTCATGAGCCACAAAGCAGCGCGCATAGGGGATTACCTTCCTGCCGCTGCGGTGTTCAAGGCCGTCAGCGAAGCTTCGATGCGCGGCAACTCGGCCGTACGCACTTGCTCGCTCGTTTGCTCCAGCAACTGCAGCAACTGGGTGGTGCGCCGCGACTGGGGCTCTGCGTAACGGCGCACCAACATGGCTGCGGCCCCCAAGTCATTGCGCACACCTTCTTTTTGCCGCGCCAACAAACCTAGGCGGGCATTGAGCAGTTTGAGTTTGAGATTCTCACGCAAGAAAAAAGCCTGCTCGGGCGAAAGCAAAGCCGCCTCGGGCGCGTCGATGCGGCTGAAACGCACCAAACCCTTGACCTCATCCAACATCCGCGTGAGGCCATTCATCCACCAGGTGGGCGGCGTTTGCTCGCCCGAAGCCACAGCCTGCTCACGGATCTGGCTTTGCGAGGCACGCGCCCCGTTGGCCAGCGCCAAGCCCTCCACCAAGGCCACCCCTTCGTCGAGTTTGTTCATGAGGCCTGGAATGTCAAAGGTCGGCAAGCTTTTGAGTCGCTCCAGATCTTTTTCAAGGGCCCGGGCGACCGGCGTCAGACGCGGCTGCGCGGCACGCTGCACCCGCTTTTGCGCAGACTGCAAGGCCGCCAGTAAGGGCTCGGTGCTACCGGTCATTTGGGCTTGCTGCTGCGCAATGCGCAAGGCCGACTCGATGTCCACCACCAAGGTTTCATCGCGCGAGCGCGACAGGCTTTGCATCAACTCTTCCAACTGGGTGCGCTGCAAAGCCACCTCGGAGAGGCGGGCCTCCATGAGCGAGACGCGGGCGGCGCTGTCTTGCACGATTTCCTGTGATTGCTTGGCCCAGGTTTTGGCCTCCAGCGCCTGCAAACCTGTGTCGGCACTTTGGCGGGCCAGTTGTTCCTGGATGCGTGAGAGTTTTTGCCACATCAGCAGCGACACCCCCAAGGCGATCACAGCCACAGCCCCCAATACGGCCACAAGCCAACGGGGGGGCCATGCAGACGGCAGGGCCTTGGGCGAATCGGTCACAGGCTGGGCCTTGGGTTCGCTGTCGATGGCAGTGTCAATTGGGAAGGTCATGTGAGTGATTTTATCGACTGAGCCTGCGCGTCGATGCTTGCAGGCACCAGATCGACCCGCCCCCAGCCCAACTGATGCAGCCGCTGCGCAATGCGGGGGTGCGTGGCCAGCGCCCGCGCCTGCGTCAAAGACAGGTCGGGGCAGGCCAACAAAAGGTGCTGCGCCGCCTCAGAACTGCTGAACAGCCAAGCACTGCCGTCGGCCACAGCTTGCCGCGCCAGGCTTTGCTGCGCTGGGGTCAACACGGGGGCCTGACGCACATAGGCCACGGCTTGCAAGACATTCAGACCCGCTTTTTCGAGCTGCTGCGCCAGCCAGTCACGCCCCGCGAGTTGCCCCCGGGCATCGGCACCACGCACGATCAACACAGAAGGCTTGGATGGCGTTGAGGCGATCGACGCCTGCACCCGGTGCGCCACCAAGTCCCACAAGGCTTCCGAATCGAACTGGGGCGCGTCCTCTCCCGGCGAGTCGATCAGAGCCTCAGGCCAGCCAGCCGCCAGCAAAGCGGCACGGGTGCCGGGGCCGGTCGACCAAGCGCGGCAGCGGGGCATCGGCTGGTTTGTTGGTCGGGCCGCCATGAAAAAACGCACCGCATTGGCACTCACAAACATCAGCGCCATGTGCCGAGGGACGTCCCGCCAAGCCTGCGCCAAATCCTTGGGGTCTGGCAAAGCGGCAATCTCGATCAAGGGCAAGGCATCACAAGGCACACCGCGTGACAACAAAGCTTCGGCCCAAGCCTGGGCCTCACGCCCGGGCCGGGTCACGATCACCCGCCAATGTGCAGCGGAAACAGAAGTGTCAGACGCCAGCGCCATGTCAGCGCCAGACCTCAATGCGCTCCGCCGTTGCGCAAAGCTTGCGCCACGCTCAGGCCCAGCGCCTCGGCGGCTTGCAGGCCATCGGTGCTGGCTTGTGCGTCGGCCGTGACCAAGGTGGTTGCGCCTTCCGGGTCGCCCCAGGCCGCTTGCAGCTTGAGCACACCGCCCTCGATGGTCGCGTGCGCAGCCAAAGGCATGGAGCAGCTGCCACCCATGGCGCGGCTCACCGCCCTCTCGGCCGCCACGCGCCGCCAAGAGGGGGCATCGGCCAGTTGCGCGAGCAAGACACGTAAATCAGCCCGGTCGCTGCGGATTTCAATGCCCAAAGCGCCCTGCCCTGCGGCAGGCAACATTTGATCGATTTCAAAAATATGGCGAATCCGCTCGCTCATCTCCAGACGCTTGAGGCCCGCTGCCGCCAGCACAATGCCCGCGTACTGGCCTTCGTCGAGTTTGCGCAGGCGTGTGTCCAGGTTGCCGCGCAGGGGCTCGATTTTCAAGTCGGGGCGCAGCGCCCGAAGCAGCACCGTGCGGCGCAGGCTCGATGTGCCCACCACTGCGCCTGGAGGCAAGTCTTCCAGTCGGGCGTATTGCGACGACACCCAAGCGTCGCGGGGGTCTTCGCGCTCCATCACGCAAGCCAGCTCAAAACCCTCGGGCATGTCCATGGGCACATCCTTGAGCGAATGCACCGCGATGTCGGCGTGGCCCTCTTGCAGCGCGACTTCGAGTTCCTTGACGAACAGGCCCTTGCCACCCACTTTGGACAGGCTGCGGTCCAGGATTTGGTCGCCCTGGGTCGTCATGCCCAGCAACTTGACCGAACAGCCAAGCCCCTCCAGCAGCGATTTGACATGTTCGGCTTGCCACAAAGCCAACCGACTTTCACGGGTGGCAATGACGATGGCGGGCAGTGTGGACTCGGTCACAGCAAGGTTCCTCAAAGATTTGACCTCATCAATTTGAAATCAAATGGTAATTTTGTCGCTCATGTCGATGCTAGCATGGCGTCTAGGCTAATTGACACTTTGCGAACACAACTGGCCACAACCCGCGCCAACGTAATTCACTCCCTCAGTCCAGATTCAACGATGAAACAGGCCACCCCAGTCACCGCTTTGCCCTCCACCAGCACCGTGAGTAGCCCTCGCGAAAAGCGCGACAGCGAACGCCCCCTGGTCGAGGACATCCGCCTGCTCGGCCGCATTCTGGGCGATGTGATCCGGATGCAAGAAGGGCCCGAGGCTTACGAGTTGGTTGAGCAAATTCGCAAGCTTTCGGTAGCTTTCAGGCGCCATGCCGACCACGAAGCCGACAAGGCCCTGAAAAAACTGCTCAAAAGCCTGCCCGGTGACCGCGCCGTGAGTGTGATCCGCGCCTTCACCTACTTTTCACACCTTGCCAACTTGGCCGAAGACCGCCACCACATCCGCCGTCGCGCCATCCACGAGCGGGCAGGCCACACCCAAGAAGGCAGCATCGACGTGGCGCTGCAGCGCCTGCGCTGGGCGGGCATCACACCCAAAAGCATCTCGGACATGCTGGCCACCAGCTTCGTCTCGCCCGTGCTCACCGCCCACCCGACCGAAGTTCAGCGCAAAAGCATTCTGGACGCCGAGCGCGACATTGCCCACCTGCTGACCGAGCGCGACGCCATCAAGGCCCGCGCTGCAGCTGTGAACGCCGCCAAGGACGCGCTCAGCCCCAAAGAGCTGGCCGCCAACGAACAACAAATCCGTGCCCGCGTGATGCAGCTGTGGCAAACGCGTTTGCTGCGCTTTACCAAACTGACCGTGGCCGACGAGATCGAAAACGCACTGAGCTATTACGAAGCCACCTTTTTGCGCGAGATTCCCAAACTCTATGCCGAGTTGGAACAAGCCCTGCCCGGCCAGCCGATTGCCAGCTTTTTGCGCATGGGCCAGTGGATTGGTGGCGACCGCGACGGCAATCCCAATGTGACCGCGCAAACGCTGGAACACGCCATGACCCGCCAATGCGACGTGGCCCTGCGCCACTACCTGACCGAGGTGCACTTTTTGGGCGGCGAGCTGTCGCTGTCGGCCATGCTGGTGCCTTTTGGCCCCGAGATGCTGGCCCTGGCCGAGCGCTCACCCGACACCAACGAACACCGCCAAGACGAGCCCTACCGCCGGGCCCTCACGGGCATGTACGCCCGACTGGCCGCCACCTTGAAAAAACTCACAGGCGGTGACGCGGCACGTCATGCTGTGGCCCCACAAAACCCCTATGCCAGTGCCGAGGAATTTTTGGTCGATTTGCGGATCATCGAAGCATCTTTGTACAGCCACCATGCCGAAGCCCTGGTCGCACAGCGCCTGCACCCACTGATCCGCGCAGTCGAGGTGTTTGGCTTCCATCTGGCCACGGTGGACCTGCGCCAAAGCTCGGACCAACACGAAGCCGTGGTGGGCGAACTGCTGAGCATCGCACGCGTGGAGAAAAACTACCGCCAACTTGACGAGCATGCCAAACAAGCGCTGCTGCTGGGCCTCTTGAACGACGCCCGCCCGCTGCGCGTGCCAGGAGCCGACTACAGCGCCCACACAGTCTCTGAGCTGGCCATTTTTGACACCGCGCAACGCATGCTGCAAAGCTTCGGCAGGCAGGCCATCCGCCACTACATCATCAGCCACACCGAAACCGTGAGCGACTTGCTGGAAGTGCTGCTGCTGCAAAAAGAAGTGGGCCTGCTGCGCGGCACGCTGGACGCACAGGCGCATAACGACCTGATCGTGGTGCCGCTGTTCGAGACGATTGAGGACCTGCGCAATGCCGCGCCCATCATGCGCGACTTCTATGCCCTGCCCGGCGTGGCCGCGCTGGTGGCCCGCTCAGGCGGCGAACAAGACATCATGCTGGGTTACTCCGACAGCAACAAAGACGGTGGCATCTTCACCAGCAACTGGGAGTTGTACCGCGCCGAAATTGCCTTGGTGGAATTGTTCGACAAACTCAAGGGCAGCCACGGCATCACCTTGCGCATGTTCCATGGCCGAGGCGGCACTGTGGGCCGGGGCGGCGGCCCGAGCTACCAGGCCATCTTGGCGCAGCCCCCGGGCACCGTGCGCGGGCAGATCCGCCTGACCGAACAAGGCGAAGTCATTGGCTCTAAATACGCCAACCCCGAAATCGGCCGCCGCAACCTCGAAACCCTGGTCGCCGCCACTTTGGAAGCCACACTGCTGCAACCCACCAAGCCCGCCACACGGGCCTTTCTGGACGCCGCGGCCGAACTGTCTGAGGCCAGCATGGTCGCCTACCGTTCCTTGGTGTACGAGACCTCGGGCTTCACCGACTACTTTTTTGGGTCCACGCCGCTCAAGGAACTGACCCAGCTGAACATCGGCTC
>JAKFXJ010000223.1 GCA_021731425.1 Limnohabitans sp.
GCGCAAATGCACGCGTTGGCGCTGGTCGTGCCCTGGGGCGACCAGACCCAATTGGTGGCGGGTTTTGAGGCGGCGTATCGCCAGCGCTTTGCTTTTTTGATGCAGGGCAAGGCCTTGGTGGTCGAGGCGGTGTCAGTCGAGGCGGTGCTGCCTGGTGATGCGCCCGAAGAGGCTGTCCATGCGCTGAACGCCGAGCGCGAGGTGCCGCGCCGCGACACGGTGAGTGTCTACGCCGCCAACGCCCAAGGCGTGGCCCAGTGGCAAGACGCCGCGTTGGTGGTGCGCGAAGACATGCGCCCGGGAGACGTGATCGACGGTCCGGCCATCATTGCCGAGAAAAACGCCACCACGGTGGTGGAGCCTGGATGGCAAGCGCGGTTGACTGCGCTGGACCATTTGCTGCTGGTGCGGGTGCAAGCACGCGCGGTGCAGCACGCCGCAGGCACGCAGGCCGACCCGGTGCTGCTGGAGGTGTTCAACAACCTGTTCATGAACATCGCCGAGCAAATGGGGCTGCAGCTGCAAAACACGGCCTACTCGGTCAACATCAAGGAACGCCTGGACTTTTCTTGCGCCTTGTTCAGCGCCGAAGGACACTTGATCGCCAACGCGCCGCACATGCCCGTGCATTTGGGCTCCATGGGCGAGAGCATCCAGACCGTGATCCACGAAAACAAGGGACGCATGCAGCCGGGCGATGTGTTTGTGCTGAACGACCCCTACCACGGCGGCACGCATTTGCCCGACATCACGGTGATCACCCCGGTCTATTTAGACGGTCACAAAGATCCTGTGTTTTATGTCGGCTCACGCGGTCACCACGCCGATGTGGGCGGCTTGACGCCCGGCTCCATGCCCCCCTTCTCCACGCGCATCGAAGAAGAGGGCGTGCAGATCAACAACGTCAAGCTGGTCGAGGCTGGCCATTTGCGCGAGGCCGAGATGGTGGCGCTGCTGCAAAGCGGCGAATACCCTTCGCGCAACCCTGCGCAGAACATGGCCGACCTGAAAGCGCAAATTGCCGCCAACGAAAAAGGCGTGCAGGAGCTGCGCCGCATGGTGGACCAGTTTGGTCTGGACGTGGTGCAGGCCTACATGCGCCATGTGCAGGACAACGCGGAAGAGTCGGTGCGGCGTGTCATCACGCGCCTCAAAGACGGTTCGTTCAATTTCCCCTTGGACAACGGGGCGCAGATCCAGGTGGCGGTGCGCGTCAATGCCGCAGAGCGCACGGCCGAGATCGATTTCACCGGCACCAGCGCTCAGCTGTCCAACAACTTCAACGCGCCACGGGCGGTGTGCATGGCAGCCGTCCTGTACGTGTTCCGCAGTTTGGTGGACGACGACATCCCGCTGAACGCGGGTTGCCTGAAGCCGCTGAAAGTCATCATTCCCCAAGGCTCTATGCTCAACCCCAACCCGCCTGCTTCGGTGGTGGCGGGCAATGTGGAAACCTCGACTTGCATCACGAACGCGCTCTTTGGCGCTTTGGGCGTGATGGCGGGCAGCCAGCCCACCATGAACAACTTCACCTTTGGCAATGCGCGGGTGCAGTACTACGAAACGATTTCGGGTGGCAGCGGTGCGGGTGGGCGCTTTGACGCACAAGGTCAGTTGGTGGGTGGTTTTGAAGGCACGTCGGTGGTGCAAACCCACATGACCAACTCACGCCTCACGGACCCAGAGGTGCTGGAATTCCGCTTTCCGGTGCGGCTGGAGAGTTACGCGATCCGCCAGGGCTCAGGTGGCGCGGGGCGCTGGCATGGTGGCGACGGCGGTGTGCGCCGGGTGCGCTTCTTGGAGCCGATGACGGCGGGCATTTTGTCGAACGGGCGTGTGCATCCGGCCTTTGGCATGGCCGCTGGCCAAAGCGGCTTGCCGGGTATCAACCGGGTGGTGCGCAGCGATGGCCGTGTCGAGGAATTGGCGCACATCGGCCAAGTGGAGATGCAGGTGGGTGATGTGTTCGAGATTCACACGCCCGGTGGTGGCGGCTTCGGGCAAGACTGAGGCCATGTTTCGGGCAGACCCGTCTGCCCGAAACAGGGTGATGCTGGATCAGTTCTTGGTGGTGGGCGCTTTGCCTGCAGTGGCATCGGCACTCTTGGGGGAGGCTTTGCCGCTGTCCTTGGGGGCATCTTTGGCTTTGCCTGCTGCATCCTTGGCGGGGTCTGCCGCTTTGGCTGGTTTTTTCTCTGCGGCTGTGCCCGCCGATTTGGCGGTGTAGGCGCTGCCTTGCACCCGGACGCCCTGCTCGGACAAGCTGCTGGCCTTTTGCGGTCCAAGCCCTTTGACGCGGCTGGTCACATCTTCCCAGTCTTTGAAGGGGGCTTTTTTGCGCTCGCCCATCAGCTCTTTGGTCAGGACCGGGCCAACGCCTTTTAAGGCATCCAGCTCCACCTCGCTGGCTTTGTTCAGGTCAATTTGTTGGGCCCAGGTCAGCCCAGCGAATCCAATGGTCAGCAAAACACCTGCGATTTTTTTCCACATGAAGCGCTCCTCTGGTTGACTGCAAAAATCTGCAGTTCGGTCCATTGTGAGAAAGCCCAGCGAGTTTGCGAATATGTTGTTGGATAAAAATGAAACAAAATGTGTTAATTAAAAAACATTCAGCCAAGGCTCAAGTCGATTGTTGTTCCAGCTTTCGACCAGCGATCAAAGCGGTGAAGAAGCCATTGAACCATTGCATGTTCACAGGCTTGGCCATGAAGATGGTGCCTTCGGGCAAGCCGCCTCGGGCCGCGATTTCTTCTTGTGACAAGGCCGAGATCACCAAACAGGTCATGCGCTGAAATTGGGCCGAGTGCTTGAGGGTGCGCAGCAGCTCAAATCCATCCACACCGGGCATGTTCAGGTCGGCAATGAGCACATCCGGCTGGATGCTGGCCATGTCGATCAGCGCCTCTAGGCCCGAGGACATGGCGGTGCAGTCCACCGGCATTTCGCAGCGGTTGCAGAAATCGCGCACCATGTTTCGGGTCACGGGATCGTCTTCGACCAGCAAAACCCGTAGCCTGTACTCACGGGTTTCGCTGGGACTCATCAGCATGTTGTGCTTTTTCTGATAGTCCCGAATCGACGGCATGGAGATGCGGCGGTGGCCGCCTTGGGTCTTCCAAGCTTGGAGTTCGTTTTTTTCTACCAAAGTCTGGATGGTTCCCACCGACAAGCCCAGCAATTTGGCTGCGTAGGTGGTGCCACAGTAGTCTTCGGGCGTGTCGGGTGTGGGATGTGTTTGCATGGCTTTATTTTAGTGATAAAAATGCCAAATGGCTTAAAAAGAATACTTTTTTACCTTTATTGAAACATCTTGAAACAAATTTCGGCGAGTGATTCTCGAAAGCCACCCTCTTCGTGCTGAGAGGCGGTCCCGTCCGCGACAAACACAAGGCTTCGGCCAGTGAGGTGCACCCTTAATATGAAGGGCAACAACAGGAGTCCCTTCGATGTCCGCTCACGATGCTGTTTGGCCTGCTCGCTTGCCCGCCAAGATCACCGCACCCGCCACTTCCTTGTGGATGAACTTAGCCATCAGTGCCATGCGTTAACCCGACAAAGCCGCAGTGGTGTTCATGGGCCGGGTCTGGACTTACCGCGAATTGATGACCAGTGCCGAGCACCTGGCGGGGCAACTCAAGGCCTTGGGGGTGCAAGCCGGGGACCGTGTGGTGCTGGACATGCAAAACTGCCCTCAGCTGGTGATCACGCACTTTGCCATTTTGCGCATCGACGCGGTGGTGGTGCCGGTCAACCCGATGAACCGGGCTGAAGAGCTCAAGCACTACATCACCGACCCGGACACCCAAGTGGCGGTGACCACGGCCGATTTGGCCCCCGAGCTGGCACAGGCGAGCGAGGCCTTGCCCTCCGAGCAGCGGCTCAAAAAATTGGTGGTGACGCAATTCACCGACGTGTTTGACCCACAGGCCGTGGGCCCCGAAGACATGCCTGAGGCTTGGCGGCCGTGGTTGTTGCCGGTGCGCGATTTGCCGGTTATGAGTTCGGGCCAGGTGCATGCTTGGGCTGATTTGATGGCACAACCCGCCGTGGCTTTGCCCCCGCCCCAGGCCAAATCTGACGACCTCGCGATCTTGCCCTACACCAGCGGCACCACCGGCCTGCCCAAGGGCTGCATGCACACACACGGCACCATCATGCACAACGCCATGTCGAGTGGTGTGTGGGGCAATGGCACGCCGGAAAACGTGACCCTGTGTGTGGTGCCCATGTTCCATATCACCGGCATGGTCAGTGTCATGCACACCAGCATTTTGCTGGGGGCCAGCCTGGTGCTGATGCCGCGCTGGGACCGCGATGTGGCGGGGCATTTGATCTCGAAATGGGCCGTCACGCACTGGACCAACATCCCGACCATGGTGATCGACCTGTTGGGCAGCCCGAACATGGACCGTTATGACTTGAGCAGTCTGGTCTACATTGGCGGCGGCGGTGCGGCCATGCCCGAGGCGGTGGCGCAGCGTTTGCTGGACCAGTTCGGGCTGCGTTACGTGGAAGGTTATGGCTTGACGGAGACGGCGGCGCCTTCGCACACCAACCCGCCCGATGCGCCCAAAAAACAGTGCTTGGGCATTCCGTTCATGAGCGTGGAGTCGCGCATCGTTGACCCCGAGACCCTGGCCGAGTTGGGGCCCGGCGAATCGGGTGAGATCGTGATCAGCGGCCCGCAGGTGTTCAAGGGTTACTGGAAGCGGCCAGAGGCGACCGCAGCGGCATTTTTTGAGCGCGACGGCTTTCGGTTTTTCCGCTCGGGCGACATGGGGCGGGTCGATGAAGAGGGTTACTTCTTCATGACCGACCGCTTGAAGCGCATGATCAACGCCAGCGGTTTCAAAGTCTGGCCCGCCGAGGTTGAGGCGCTGATGTTCCGCCACCCGGCGATTCAAGAGGCCTGCATCATCGCCACACGCGATGCTTATCGGGGTGAGTCGGTCAAGGCGGTGGTGGTTTTGCGGCAAGACCACAAAGGCAAGGTGTCTGAGCAAGACATCATCGACTGGTGCCGTGAGAACATGGCCGTTTACAAAATGCCCCGCGCCGTGAGTTTTGTCGATGCCTTGCCCAAGAGCGGCAGCGGCAAAGTCATGTGGCGGGCACTGCAAGAGGCCGAAATGGCCGCCTTGGGCACACCTGCGAAGGCTTGAGTCCGTTGATTGATCCCCATCCCCATGAGCTTGAGACTTTCCATCCTTGACCAATCGGCCACGGCCTCCGGGCCCGGTCAAGACGCGACCATTCGCCAGACGCTGGCGCTGGCGCAAAAGGCCGAGGCCTGGGGTTATGACCGCTTTTGGGTAAGTGAGCACCACAGCCACCCCAGCATCGTGGGCAGCGCCCCCGAAGTCTTGATGGCCGCCATTGCCGCCCGCACCCAGCGCATCCGCATTGGCAGCGCAGGGGTGATGCTGCCGCACTACGCGCCGCTGAAGGTAGCTGAGCAGTTCCGAGTGCTGGACGCCTTGGCCCCAGGCCGCATCGACCTTGGCGTGGGCCGCGCCCCCGGCAGCGACGGGCGCACCGCGCAGTTGCTCAACCCCGACCGCAGTGCCTCGGAGCGTTTTCCGCAGCAGGTCATGGAAATGCAAGCTTGGGTGAGTGGCCACAACTTGCCGCCTGGCCATCCGGGGCACAACGTGTTTGCCTACCCGCAGTCGG
>JAKFXJ010000085.1 GCA_021731425.1 Limnohabitans sp.
ATGTAGCGGAAGTAGGTGCCCAGTGGGCCGTCGTTGTTGAAGCTCAAGCTCAGGGTACAGATCGCGCCATTGGCGGCTTGCAACTGGATGCTCATGTCCATGGCGATGCCCAGCGTGGGATGGATCGGGCCTTGCACCGCATTGGCTTTGACGATGGGGCTGCCGCACTGGTAGGCGAACAAATCCACCGTGTGGGCAGCGTGGTGCCACAGCAGGTGGTCGGTCCAGCTGCGGGCTTGGCCCAGCGCATTCATATTGGTGCGGCGGAAAAAGTAGGTCTGTACATCCATTTGCTGGATGTTGAACTCGCCTGCCTTGATCTTGTGGTTCACCCACTGGTGGCTGGGGTTGAACCGGCGGGTGTGGCCCACCATGGCCACCAGGCCGGTTTCCTTTTGCACCCGCAGGACTTCTTGGCCTTCTTTGTAAACGTCGCACAGCGGGATCTCGACCTGCACATGCTTGCCCGCCTTCAGGCACGCCAAGGTCTGGCTGGCGTGCATTTGTGTGGGTGTGCACAAGATGACGGCGTCGACTTCTTTCAGGGCCAGCGACTCGTTCAAATCGGTGGTGACGTGCCCAATGCCGTATTTATCCGCCACCTCTTTGGTTTTGGCGAACTCACGCCCGATCAGTGAGACGACTTCGACGCCGTCGATGTTCTTGATGCCGTCCAGGTGTTTGATGCCGAAGGCACCCGCGCCCGCCAAGGCGACTTTGATGGTTTTGCTCATGACTGTTCCTCTTAAACGTTTTCTAAAATCGCGTGGCCCACGGCCGTGTTGGATGCGGGCACATGGTAGAAGCGGTGGGCCAGCTTGGGCGCAGGACCGGTGGCTTGACCAGCCACAATGTCGCTCATCGCGCCCCGGGCGATCAGCCACATGACCAGCTCAATGCCTTCGCTGCCCGCTTCGCGCACATAGTTGATGTGAGGTGTTTGGGCGCAGGCCACCGGGTCGTTGATGAGTTGGTCCAGCCAGTTGTTGTCCCACTCGCGGTTGATCAGGCCTGCGCGTGCGCCCTGCAGCTGATGACTCATGCCGCCCGTGCCCCAGATGTGGACGTTGATGTCCTCGTCGTAGCTCTCAATCGCTTTGCGAATCGCCTGGCCCAGGTTGAAGCAGCGTTGGCCACTGGGCACAGGGTACTGCACCACATTGACCGCAAACGGAATCACCGGGCAAGGCCAAGCGTCTTTGACCGGGTCCAGCTCGCCGCACATCAGCGACAGCGGCACCGTCAGGCCATGGTCCACGTCCATCTTGTTGACGATGGTCAGGTCGAAGTCTTGTTGAATGACCGACTGCGCAATGTGCGCAGCCAGCTCGGGATGGCCTTTGACCACAGGCACCGGGCGCGGTCCCCAGCCTTCGTCGGCGGGTTGGTATTGGGCAGCGTTACCGATGGCAAAGGTGGGAATCAGGTCAGAGCTGAAAGCCGTCGCATGGTCGTTGTAGACCAAAAAAATGACATCCGGTTTGTTGTCCTTCATCCATTGTTTGGAGAAGTCGTAGCCCGCGAACACGGGTTTCCAGTAGTCTTCTTGTGTCTTGCCCAAGTCCATGGCCGCGCCAATGGCGGGCACATGCGAGGTGTAAACGGAGGCGGTGATTTTGGCCATGTATTGCTCTCTCGAATTTAATTGGGGTGATCCGACTAAGGGTGGACCCCAATTAAGGTTTTTTGCCAGCCGCGCCTTGGGGCTGGTTGTGCGCTTGGGCGCTGCCGTTTTCGCCGAGGTAGCGGTTGCCCTCAATGCTGCGTCCGCCCGCGATCATCATATTGCGGTATTCCTCTTCGGTCATGCCGGTCATGGAGCCTGCCATCTGCTGGAAGCTCTTGCCATCGGTCGCACCGATTTTGGCGAGGAAATAAATGTTGCCGCCGGTGCGCATGCACCAGTTCAGGTCTCTCGCCAGAACGGCCTGCTTTTGCTCTTCGGTCATTTGCCACTCATCCAGATAGGCACGCTCGTCGCGTTTGAAACGCTCGCGGTTTTCGGCCTTCATGAGCGACATGCAAAACTGGTTGAGCCAATAGCCTTTGCGCGATTGCTCGGCGTCAAAAATGATGGTGCCGGGCACGTCTTTGTAGGGCTTGTCGAGTGCCATGTTCAGCCTTTCACTTCTTCAGGCCAGTACAAACGCATCGGGTTGTCCACCAGCAGCTTCTTTTGCAACTCGGCCGTGGGCGCGATGTGCGGGATGAAGTCGACCAGCAGGCCGTCGTCGGGCATGTGGTCTTTCAAATTGGGGTGCGGCCAGTCGGTGCCCCAGAGCACGCGGTCGGGAAACTCCTCGACGATGCGCTTGGCAAAAGGAATCACGTCTTGGTAAGCGTTTTGCTCGCCATTGAGTGCCTTGGGGCCAGTCACCGACAAACGCTCGGGGCAAGACACTTTGCTCCAAACGTTCTTATGCTCGCGCATGAACTTCTGGAACAACGAAAACTGCGGGCCGTCCACGGGCAGCGACACATCGGGGCGGCCCATGTGGTCCACCACCACGGTGGTGGGCAGCGCGGTGAAAAAGTCCCACAGCTCGGGCAGGTCCACCGCCTCGAAGTAGATGACCACATGCCAGCCCCATTTCTGGATTCGGCCCGCAATTTCCATCAACTCGTCCTTGGGCGTGAAGTCCACCAAACGCTTGACGAAGTTGAAACGCACACCACGAACTCCCGCGTCATGCATGGCCTGAATCTCTTGGTCGGTCACACTGCGCTTGACGGTGGCCACACCGCGGGCCTTGCCACCGCTGCTCAGGCACGCGTCCACCATGGCGCGGTTGTCGGCGCCGTGACAGGTGGCCTGCACGATCACATTGCGGGCAAAGCCCAGGTGGTCACGCAGTGCATAAAGCTGGTGCTTGCTGGCATCACACGGTGTGTATTTGCGCTCGGGTGCGTAGGGAAACTCTGCGCCGGGGCCAAACACATGGCAGTGCGCGTCCACCGCGCCAGCGGGCAATGGGAAGCGCGGCTTGGACGGGCCGGTGTACCAGTCCATCCATCCTGCGGTTTTGGTGAAGTCACCAGTTGTGGGCTTGCTCATTAAATTTCTCTCTCTAAACGGATGATCCAGTGTTCAAGGCGCCGAAGTGGTGCCACGCAAACCCGCCCGACTCACGGATTTTTGCAATTGTCCGTTTCCACGCACCTGCTCGGCGAAGGCATTAACAAAGGCCCGCCCAGCATCGCGTCCTTTGGGTATGGCGATGGCCAGGTTTTCAAGACCCCAGCGGCCTTCCATGACTCGGGAACCTGGCAACTCATCGGACATTTCAAACAAAATGCCTTTGTTGGTGGCAAAGGCATCGATGCGCTTTTGCCTGAGCATGTCTTGCGCCTGTTTCAAGCTGGCCGCCGGAACGACGCTGGCGTTTTTGAACTGCCGCGTCAATACCCCTTGCGAAGTGCTGCCTTGGCTCACGCCCACTTTGACACCTGCGCGATCAATGTGCTCAGTCTGTTTGACCGATGAGTCGCTCATCACCAAATATCCCAACTCCAGCTGCACGAGCGGGCGGGTGAAATCCATGTCGCGGGCACGCGCTTCAGTCGCATTGGTCACGGTGAAATCAACTTGACCTGATTTGAGCGCATCCAGCACGAGCGCCAACCTGGGGAACTCCACCACCTGGACAGGCACACCGAGTTGTTGAGCCAAAAGAGGACCCATGTCCAGTGCCACACCTGCGCGTTGGCCTGTTTTTGCATCGACCACCAAGGAAGTGGGACTGCCTTGATAAACGCCTACGCGCAGGGTGCCCGTAGGAGCCAGGGCTTCACGGACTTTGGGGTCTGCGGGTGACTGAAAGTGGGCGCAACCGCTGACCAGAACGGCACCAACGATCAGGATCGCGTTGAAAAATCTTCGGTTGATGTGCACAGCAGCTCCTGTTTTTTGGAAGAAAGTTTGGCCGGTCGATGTGACCAGCCAAGTCAGGTCAATCGATGTACTTCAGGCCCGCTGCCGCCAGCGGCTCGCGCATCTTGTACATGTCCAAGCCCAGCACGCCCGAAGCGAGCTTGGCGCGTTTTTCGCCTTCGTTGGCTTCACGGGCTTGCGCGGCAGCCAGCGTTTTGGCGGCCAATGCTTGGGGCACACACACCACACCGTCGTCGTCGGCCACGATCACGTCACCGGGGTGGACGATCATGCCCGCACACACCACCGGGATGTTGACCGAACCGATGGTGGACTTGATGCAACCCTTGCTGCTGATGGCTTTGCTCCAAGCTGGAAAATTCATCTTTTGCAGCTCCTTCACATCGCGCACCCCGGCGTCGATGATCAAAGCGCGTGCGCCACGGGCCTGAAAGGACGTGGCCAGCAGGTCACCAAAGTAGCCGTCGGTGCAATCGGCCGTGATGGCCGCAACCACGATGTCGCCGGGCTGAATCTGCTCGGCCACCACATGCATCATCCAGTTGTCGCCGGGGTGCAGCAGCACCGTCACGGCCGTGCCCGACACTTGCGCACCGGTATAAATGGGGCGCATGTAAGGCTTCATGAGGCCCACACGGCCCATGGCTTCGTGCACCGTGGCCGAGCCGAGTGCGCCCAGGCCATCAGCGGCTGCGCGGTCCGCGCGGGTGATGTTGCGGTAAACAACGCCGAGTTCGTACATGGTTTTCTCCTGAATTTCGAATCAATGGCTCACAGGCCTTTGGCAGTCAACTGGTCGTCCAAGCGCTTGAACACGCGGCGGGCGTTGCCTTCGTAGACCATGTAACGCTCTTGGTCGTTCAGGTTGGCCGTGGCTTGCACATAGCGCTTGGTGTCGTCAAAGTAATGGCCGGTTTCGGGGTCGATGCCACGCACCGCGCCGATCATCTCGGACGCAAACAAGATGTTCTTGACCGGAATCACTTTGGTCAGCAGGTCAATGCCGGGCTGGTGGTACACGCAGGTGTCAAAGAAGATGTTGTTCAGCAGGTGCTCGGACAACAAAGGCTTTTTGAGCTCTTGCGCCAAACCACGGAAACGGCCCCAGTGGTAAGGCACCGCGCCGCCGCCGTGCGGGATCAAAAACTTCAGCGTCGGGAAATCCTTGAACAGATCGCTGGTCAGGCACTGCATGAAAGCGGTGGTGTCGGCGTTCAGGTAATGGGCGCCGGTGGTGTGAAAGCAGCTGTTGCAGCTGGTGCTCACATGGATCATCGCGGGGATGTCGTACTCGACCATCTTTTCGTAAATGGGGTACCAGGCCTTGTCACTCAATGGCGGCGAAGTCCAGTGACCGCCGGACGGATCGGGGTTCAGGTTGATGCCGACGTTGCCGTACTGCTCCACACACTTGACCAACTCGGGAATGCAGGTGGCCGGGTCCACACCGGGCGACTGGGGCAGCATGGCCGCAGGCACAAAGTGGTCAGGGAAAAGTTGCGCCACGCGGTAGCACAGCTCGTTGCAAATGGCCGCCCAGGTGGACGAGACATTGAAGTCGCCAATGTGGTGGGCCATGAAGCTGGCGCGGGGGCTGAAGATGGTGATGTCCGAGCCGCGCTCTTTCATCTTGGCCAGCTGGTTGAGCTCAATGCTCTCGCGCAACTCGTCGTCGCTGATCTTCAGCTCCGAGACTTTGGGCATGGACGCGGGGTCTTTGATGCCCGCAATTTGCTTGTTGCGCCAGTCCTCCAGCGCCTTGGGGGCGGTGGTGT
>JAKFXJ010000144.1 GCA_021731425.1 Limnohabitans sp.
AGCCTGATCCGCCGTTTGCGCTGAATCCGCGCTGAGCCTCAGGGCTTGCGCAAGCCCAGCCACAAAACCGTGCCCACCACCACGGCCGCCCCCATCAATTGCATGGGGGCGATGGCCTGGCCCAGCAGTGCCCAGGCCAGCACCAGCGCAAAGATGGGCTCCACATTCATGATGGCCGAGTTGCCCACCACGCCCAGTTTGGGCAGCACGGTGAACATGATGGTGAAAGCGGTGCCGTACAAAAAGGTGAGCAGCCCCAGGCCCCACCAGCCCATGGTGGCGGTGGGCCAGTTCAGCCCCCCTTGAGACCAAGCCACCAGACCTGCCAGCACGCCCACCGTCGACATGCTGGTGAAGCTGCGCCATCGGCCATCGACGCCCACCGTTTCATGCTGGGTGAGCACCAGCGCCAGGCCAAAGGTGGCCGAGGCGAACAACGCAAACGCCACGCCTGCACCAATTTGCCCCCAATGGTTCGCAGCGCCCAGACCGGAGGCCGACCCCAGCACATCCAAGGCCAGCGCCAGGCCCGCCATCATCATCGGCATGGCCCACAGCACAGCACGTTCGGGCCGGTGACCGTACAGCACGCGTGCCCACATGGCGGTCATCAAGGGGTAGGTGTTGAAGGCCAACAAGGCCAGGGCCACCGGCAAACGCGCCACTGCCGAATACAGGCAAAGGCTTTGCACGGCGATCAGCACACCGATCACGCCCATGTATTTGCGTTGTTGCGGCGGCACCTGAAAAGCCACCTTGTGTTGCCACAGGATCAGCGCCACCACCAAGGCTGTGACCACGCTGCGCACGGTGACGGCGGTGACCACATCGACGCCATGGTTGAAGGCCGTGCGTGCCGCGACGTGGTTGGCCCCCATCATGAAGGCGATCAGCAGCAGGGTGCCAAAGGCTGCGCCGCTCAAGCTCGGTTTGGCTGCTTCGTTCACGGGTAGAGGCCCAGACCTCGTGCATGCAGACGACTCAAGCCCAGCAAGGCGTCGGTGAAGGGTGTGGCCACGCCTGTCAGACGGCCCAGCTCGCGCACGGCTGACACCAAGGCATCGAGTTCAACCGGCTTGCCCGCGTCCACGTCTTGCAGCATCGAGGTGCGAAATGCCCCCAGCTTGCGTGTGACCGCGTGGCGGTCTTCAGGCGTTTGTGCGATGGGAATGCCGATGTGTTCACCAATGGCTTTGGCTTCGAGCATGACGCTGGAGACAAAATCGCGCACCAGCGGGTCGTCCAAGATCACGTCGGTGGTGGCTCCGGTGAAAGCGCTGATGGGGTTGATCGTCATGTTGCCCCACAGCTTGTACCAGACGTCTTTCTGGATTTGGGGCGAGACCGTGGCGTTGAAACCCGCTTGCACCAACAAAGCCGCCAGTGCTTGCACACGCGATGTGTCTGCGCCACTGGGCTCACCCAGAATCAGGCCGTTGCCAAAGTGGTGGCGGATCACCCCCGGCACATCCACCGAGCAGCTGGCGTGCACCACGCCACCCACAATGTGGGGCGCCGGGATGTGCTGCGCGATCACGCCGCCCGGATCCACAGAGTCCAGATGGGTGCCCGCCAAAGTGCCACCAAAGCCCTGCAAAAACCACCACGGCACGCCGTTCATGGCGGTCAAGACGATGGTTTCCGGACCCAGCAGTGGCCCGATGCGCAGAGCCACATCGGCCATGGCGGGGGCCTTCACGGCCACGATCACCAGGTCTTGCACGCCCAGATCGGCCGGGTTCTCCCGGGCGACCAAAGAGGCGTGGATCTCTTGGTCACCTTGCAGCAGCACCAGGCCGTTTTGTTGCAGGGCTTCGAGCGTGGCCCCGCGAGCCACCGCGCTCAGGCTGCAGCCGTGCTGCGCCAAGTGCGCACCGATCCAGCCGCCAATGGCGCCTGCGCCGTAAATACAGACTTTCATACGCGCCACCCCGAGTCTTGCCGATCGATCTGACGAACCAGCGCCTGGAACACATCTTCGCCCGCGCCATGGTTCGGGTTGAACTGCAGGGCGTCTCGGGTGCATTGGTCGGCAATCGCTTCGGGCACCACGATCGGCTGGCCCATGCTCAGTGTGGCCATCTGGATTTCGCAGGCACGCTGCAAAGTCCAAAGCACCGCAAAGGTTTGCGGCAAGGTGTGCCCCCAGGCCAGCAGGCCGTGGTTGCGCAAGATGATGGCCTGTTTGTCGCCGATGCTCTGCAGCAGGCGCGGCGCTTCATCGGCGTGGATAGTGATGCCTTCAAAGTCGTGATAAGCCACCATGTTGTGCAGCTGCGCACTGTAAAAATTGGTCTGCTGCAAGCCGCCTTGCAAGCAGGCCACCGCCACCCCCGCCGTGGTGTGGGTGTGCATCACGCAGTGCGCCCCGGCCAGCCCTTCGTGCACCGCCGCATGCACCGTGAAACCTGCCGGGTTGACGGGATAGGGTGAGCCATCGAGTTTGCGCCCTTGAACATCGATCTTCACCAGATTGCTGGCGGTGACCTCGCTGTAGTGCAGACCAAAAGGGTTGATCAAGAAATGCTTGTCACCCCCCGTCACGCTGTCGGGTAGGCGCAGCGTGATGTGGTTGTAGATCATCTCGGTCCAGCCGAGCAGCGCGAACACCCGGTAGCACGCGGCCAGCTGCAAACGTGCTTGCCATTCGTCGGGGTGAACACGCGCTTGCAGCGAAGGCACCAAAGGTTGGGGCGTGGGGAACATGTGGGATCTCCTGGTGTTGAAAGGTGTCAATTCTTAATTGGGGTCAGATCCCAATTAATACGTGGCGCCTTTTTGGGGGGCAATGGTCTTCACCTCGGTTTTGAAGTGCGCGGCCAAATCGGTGGTGTGGCGCATCAAGAGTTGGGTGTCTAGCCCCACCGCCACGAACAAGGCACCCAGCTGCAGGTACTGCGCAGCCAGTTGGCGGTCGGGTGACAGGATGCCAGGGGCCTTGCCTGCTTTCAGGATGCGGGCGATGGCGTCCGAAATGGCCGCTTGCACCTCGGGGTGCGCGGCGTTGCCCACATGGCCCATGGAGGCCGACAGGTCAGCCGGGCCGATGAACACACCATCCACGCCGGGCGTGGCGGCAATGGCGTCCAGATTTTTCAGCGCTTCGCGTGATTCCACCTGCACCAAGAGGCAGACCTCTTGGTTGGCCCGCTTGAAGTAATCGGGGTAGTGGCCCCAGCGCGAGGCACGCGCCCCTGCCATTCCGCGCACACCGCCTTGCCCATCATCTTGGGGGTAGCGCATGGCTTGCACCAGTTGCGCTGCTTGCTCGGCCGTGTCCACCATGGGCACCAAGATGTTTTGTGCGCCCAGGTCCAGGTATTGCTTGATGAGCGCCGTCTCGCCCAAAGGCACGCGGCATACCGCATGGCTGGCGGGGTAGGCGGCCAGGGTCTGCAGCTGGGCCTGGATACTGCGCAAGTCGTTGGGCGCGTGTTCGCCATCGATCACCAACCAGTCAAATCCGGCCAGGGCGCAAATCTCGGCGGTGTAGGCGCTGGCCAGTCCCATCCAAAGGCCAATCTGGGGCTGCTTGTTTTGCAGGGAGTGCTTGAATGTATTCACGGGGGTGTTCATAGTGAGGTTCCTTGGGTGATGGCTTCGAAGATGATGCTGACCGGGGCTAGCGGGCCTGGCCGGGCTCAGAGGCGCTTCGCTTTGCCACATCGCCCAACCAGGCCCGCCAGACCCGATCAGCGTGGGCATTCAAGGCGCCCAGGTGTTAAGTGAATCTGAACTCCAGCTTGCCCAAAGGCCCGTAGTCGGCATCAAATACATCGCCCACCTTGGCAAGCGCGGGTTTGGTGAATGAACCGGCCAGCACGATTTCGCCCGCTTGCAGGTGCTCACCCCATGGAGCCAACTTGTTGGCCAACCAGGCGATGCCAACAGCAGGGTGCCCTTGCACGCCCGCGGCCAGACCCGTTTCTTCGACCACGCCGTTTTGGCGAAGCACCGCGCCGCACCACGGCAAGTCGGTGGTTAAGGGGTCGACCCGCTTGGCACCCAGCACAATCCCCGCGTTTGCGGCGTTGTCGCTGATGGTGTCGTACACCTTGCGCATGACTTTGGTGTGGCGGTCGAACTGCTCGATGCGCGAGTCGATGATCTCAATCGCGGGGGTCACGTAGTCGGTGGCCTCCAGCACCTGCTGCACCGTCACGTTGGGGCCGCGCAGTTCTTTCTTGAGGATGAAGGCCAACTCGACCTCGACACGCGGCGCGATGAAATCGGTGAAGGAGATGTCCAGCACCTGGCCGGGCGTGCAGTCGTAGCGCATGTCATCCAGCAAGGTGCCGTAATCGGGCTCGTCGATCTGGCTCGAGACCTGCATGGCGCGGCTGGTGAGGCCGATCTTGTGGCCGATCATGGTGCGGCCTTCTGCGAACTTGATCTGCATCCAAGCGCGGTTGATGCGGTAGCCGTCTTCAATCGTCATGCCCGCAAATCGCTTGGAAAAGTGCTCGATCTGGGTGCGGGATTTTTCGGACTGGTTCAGCTCGTGGGCGAGCTGTTGGATCTGGTCTTCGGTGAACACGGACATGGCTCAAACCTTGTTGAAAAGTGGATGCAGATTGCTGTGCTTGGCGTCAAACACCTCGGGGCCGACGTCGATCTGCAGTGTGATGCCGATGTGGCGCTGCGCCATGACGGGTGCAAAAAAGGCTTTGGCCACTTCGAGCAAGGTTTGTCCGGCACTTTGTTGTGTGGCTTCTGTGCGGCCACGGCCCATGCGCACGTTCAGGTACACAAAAGCGTAATCACCTGTGCCGCCTGCATCACGACCGGCCGCGCCGCCATCGGCCACTGCATAGTGCGGAGCGGGGTAAGCCAGCACGCGTGTGCCGCCTGTGGGGAAAACTTGTTGGCCAGACTCGTCTTTCACGGTGAGCATGGCGTCGGCCATTTGGCGGCACAGGGTCGTCATGTTGACCTCGGCGTCCAACTGACCGGTGTAGAGAATCACAAGATGGGGCATGGGTCGCTCTCCTCAAAGGCGGGTGCTGATGGCCGTGTAGCCCTCGGCACGGCTGGCCACGGCGGCGGGCACTTGGCTGCCGTCTTGCGGTGTGACGTCAAAAATCGCGTTGAGCTGGCCCGTGCCGCTAGCACCGAAGTACGGCGTCACCATGTCCACACCGCCGTCATAGCCGGTCCAGCCCAAAGCGCCCATCAGCATGGCGGTGTCGTGCATGAAGCCTTCGCCGTGGCCTTTGCTGGCGTACTCGGGCAGCATTTCGCAAAAGGCTTTCCACTCGCGGTTGCCCCACATCTGCAGCACCTGCTTGTCGAGCTGCTCCAAAAACGGGCTCCATATCTTGTGGGCGAACTCGGGCGCCAAGCCGTTTTGCGCAAAACGGTGACTGAGTGAGCCACTGGCCAAAAACGCCACCTTGCCGTCGTAATGCTTTTCCACCGCCTCGCGCATGGCCCAGCCCAGGCGGGCGCTGTCGTTCAGGTAATGCACCATGCACAGCGCCGACACCGAGACCACCTTGAAGTGCTGGTCTTCGTTCATGTAGCGCAGCGGCACCAGCGTGCCGTATTCGGGGTCCAGCGTGGTGTTGTCGTGTGCCAGTGTTTCTACACCGTGTTCATTGGCCACTTTGGCCAGCAAGTGGCCCAGCTCGGGGTTGCCCGGTGACTCAAAAGCCATGTGGTTG
>JAKFXJ010000029.1 GCA_021731425.1 Limnohabitans sp.
CAGCCACATGGCAATCGCAGCGGCCACAAACACCGACGAGTAAATACCAAAGCAAATGCCAATCGTCAGTGCCATGGCGAAGTAGTGCAGGGTCTCACCACCGAACAGCAACATGGACAGCACCATGATCTGGGTCGAGCCGTGTGTGATGATGGTGCGGCTGATGGTGGAGGTGATGGCGTTGTCGATGATCTCGACGGTGTTCATCTTGCGATAGCGGCGGAAGTTCTCACGAATCCGGTCAAAAATCACCACCGATTCGTTGACCGAGTAACCCAGCACCGCCAACACCGCGGCCAGCACGGCGAGTGAGAACTCCCATTGGAAGAAGGCAAAAAAGCCCAAGATGATGATCACGTCGTGCAAGTTGGCGATGATGGCCGAGACGGCGAACTTCCACTCGAAGCGGATCGCCAGATAAATCATGATGCCGATCACCACAAAGGCCAGGGCCTTGAGGCCGTCTTCGGCCAGCTCGTCACCCACTTGCGGACCGACGAACTCGGTGCGCCGCAAGGTCACGTCGGGGTCGTTGGCTTTGAGGGCCGACAAAACCTTTTCGCTTTGCTGTGCCGAGCTCACGCCTTTTTGTGCGGGCAAACGGATCATCACATCCCGCGCTGAGCCGAAGTTCTGCACCTGCACTTCGCTGAAACCGAGTGTGGCCACCGTGCCACGCACCTTTTGCAGGTCGGCTGGCTGGCTGTAGCTCACCTCCATCAAGGTGCCGCCTGTGAACTCCACCGACAGGTGCAGGCCACGGCTGAACAGGAAGAACACCGCCAAGGCAAACGTCACGAAGGAAATCACGTTGAAGACCAACGCGTGCTTCATGAAGGGGATGTCTTTTCTGATTTTGAACAATTCCATGGTGTTTTCCCCTTAGTCGGCTTTCACCGCAGTGCCAGCCTCTGGGCGCCAGACGGTGCCGATCGATACCGATTTGAGTTTCTTTTTGCCGCCGTACCAAAGGTTGACCAGGCCACGCGAGAAGAACACTGCCGAGAACATGCTCGTCAAAATGCCAATGCAGTGCACCACGGCAAAACCGCGCACGGGGCCGGAGCCAAAGGCCAGCAAGGCCACACCGGCGATCAAGGTGGTGATGTTGGAGTCAAAAATCGTGGCCCAAGCGCGGTCGTAACCGGCGTGGATGGCCGCCTGTGGGCTGACGCCGTTGCGCAGCTCTTCGCGCACGCGCTCGTTGATCAGCACGTTTGAGTCAATCGCCATACCCAGTGCCAGTGCCATCGCGGCCATGCCCGGCAGCGTCAAGGTCGCTTGCAGCATGGACAAGATGGCCACCAGGAACAACAAGTTCACACCCAGCGCGATGCCAGAGAACAAACCAAACATGGCGTAATAAATGACCATGAAGGCCACAATCACCAGGAAACCCCAGGTCACGCTGTTGAAGCCCTTGGCAATGTTCTCAGCACCCAAGCTCGGGCCAATGGTGCGCTCTTCGATGATTTCCATCGGGGCTGCCAAAGAGCCCGCACGCAGCAGCAGCGCGGTGTCGTTGGCTTCCACCGTGGTCATGCGGCCTGAAATCTGCACACGACCACCACCAATTTCGGCGCGGATCACGGGGGCTGTCACGACTTCGCCCTTGCCCTTTTCGAACAAGATGATGGCCATGCGCTTGCCCACGTTGTCGCGCGTCACATCCTTGAAGATGCGGGCGCCCTTGGCGTCCAGTGTCAGGTTAACCACGGGTTCTTGTGTCTGGCTGTCAAAGCCGGGCTGGGCATCGGTCAGGTTGTCGCCCGTGAGCACCACTTGTTTTTTGACGATCAAGGGGCGGCCATCGCGCTCCAAATAGCGCTCGGTGCCAAAAGGCACCAAGCCACCGGCTTGCTCGGCAGCACGCGCTTCGGTGCTTTCGTCGACCATGCGCACTTCCAAGGTGGCGGTGCGGCCCAAAATGTCTTTGGCCTTGGCCGTGTCTTGCACACCGGGCAGCTGCACCACGATGCGGTCCAGGCCCTGCTGCTGGATCACCGGCTCGGCCACGCCCAGCTCGTTGATTCGGTTGTGCAAGGTGGTGATGTTTTGCTTTAAAGCCTGCTCTTGCACCTTGCGGGCCGCTTCAGGTTTGATGCTGACCACCAAGCGCAGCTCGGCGCCATCGGCGGCCTCACGCGATTGCAGATCGGCAAACTGGTCGGTGATCAGGCGCTTGGTCGCTTCTTGCTGCTGGGCGTCACGCAAACGGATTTCGATGTTCTGCCCATTGCGGGCAATGCCGCCATGTCGAATGTCTTTTTCGCGCATCATGCTGCGCAGGTCGCCCGTGAGGGATTCGAGCCGCTGGGTCAAGGCCGCCTGCATGTCGACTTGCAGCATGAAGTGCACGCCGCCGCGCAAATCCAAGCCCAAATACATGGGCGAAGCGTGCAAAGCCGTCAGCCATGCGGGTGAACGCGACACCAGGTTCAACGCGACCACAAATTGGGGGTCGGCCGCATCCGGGATCAGGGCTTTTTGAATCGCATCCTTGGCCTTGAGCTGCTGGTCGGTGTTGTCAAAACGGGCACGGATGGAAGTGCCCTCCAGCACCACGCTCTGGGGAGCAGCACCGGCTGACTTGAGGGCGTCTTCGACCTTCTGCAGCGTGGTGGTGTCCACCTTGATGGTGGCTTTGGCCGAAGAGACCTGCACAGCAGGGGCCTCACCAAAGAAATTGGGAAGGGTGTAGACCACACCCAGCAACAATGCGATCACCAGGATCACATACTTCCAGACCGGATAACGGTTCATAGCGACTCGCGTACAGAATATAAGAGGGGGCCTGCTACAGCCAAGGCCCCAAGGACTCAGCCCGGAAGCATTACTTCATCGTGCCTTTGGGCAAGACTTGAATCACGGCGCTGCGCTGCATCTGCACTTCCACGCCGTTGGCCAGCTCAATGCCCACATAGGCGTCGCCCAGCTTGCTGACTTTGCCCAGAAAACCACCGGCGGTCACGACTTCGTCGCCCTTGGCCAGTGCGTCGATCATGGCGCGGTGCTCTTTTTGCTTCTTCATCTGGGGGCGGATCATGACGAAATACAGCACCACAAACATCAGCAGCAGCGGCAGCATGCTCATCAGGGTGGATTGCATGTCGCCACCAGCGGCAGCTGCAGGGGCGGTTTGGGCAAAAGCAGAAGAAATGAACATGAGAACTCCACTGAAAGTCAAATTCGGATTGTGCGGGTGACGCTTGGGCGTCCTGCGGGCGAAGCCGCCATTGTATGCGGCGCTATGATCACTTCTAAAAGCCCCGTTGCCCACAGGAGACCGCCATGTCAGCCGAAACCGGCCACCCCCACACGCACCCTCATGACCACGCGCACGACCATGCACACAGCACCCTGGGCGAGATGGACCTGCGGGTGCGGGCCCTGGAGACCCTGCTGACGCAAAAAGGCTACCTGGACCCGGCCGCTGTGGACCGCATCATCGAGACCTACGAGGTGCATGTGGGGCCGCACAACGGCGCCAAAGTGGTGGCCCGCGCCTGGGCCGACCCGGCTTTTCGGGACTGGTTGATGCGGGACGCCACGGCCGCCATCGCCTCGATGGACTACACCGGCCGCCAGGGCGAGCACATGGTGGCCGTGCCCAACACCCCCGAGACGCACAACATGGTGGTCTGCACCCTGTGCAGCTGCTACCCCTGGCCCGTGCTGGGCCTGCCCCCGGTTTGGTACAAAAGTGCTGCTTACCGGTCTCGCGCCGTCATCGAGCCGCGTGCCGTGCTGGCCGATTTCGGCGTGACCCTGCCCGAAGGGCAAAACATCCGCGTGTGGGACTCTACCGCCGAGGTGCGCTACCTGGTGCTGCCCGAGCGCCCCGCAGGCACCGAAGGCTGGAGCGAGGAACAACTGGCCCAACTGGTCACCCGCGACGCCATGATTGGTACTGGCTTGCCTCTGAAACCACAGGTGGCCCCATGAACGGCCTGCACGACATGGGCGGCATGCAAGGCTATGGCCCGGTGCAGATCGAGGCCAACGAGCCGCTGTTTCATGGCGAATGGGAGCGCCGCGCTTTAGGCGTGACGGTGGCCATGGGCGCCAGCGGCCTGTGGAACATCGACCTGGCCCGCTCGGCACGCGAATCTTTGCCCCCGCTCGACTACGTACAAGGCCCTTACTACGCCATCTGGACCAAGGCGCTGCAAAACATGCTGATCGAGCGCGGCCTGATCACCGCCGAAGAGCTGGCCCAAGGCCAGCCCCTCACGCTCCCCGTGGCGGGTGTGCGCGTGCTCCAAGCCGCCCAGGTGGACGCGGCGCTGGCCAAAGGCAGCCCGGCCGACCGGCCCAGCACCCAAGCCCCGCGCTTTGCCGTGGGCCAGCGCGTACGGGCCCTGAACATCAACCCCCAAGGCCACACCCGGCTGCCGCGCTATGTGCGTGGCCATGTGGGCACGGTGGTGCTGCACCACGGTAGCCATGTTCTGCCCGACCAACATGTGAACAAGATGCTGCCGCCTTTTGACGGCACCGCCGAGCACCTCTACACCGTGGTGTTTGACGGCACCGAGCTGTGGGGCCCACAAGCCGAAGCCGGTCACCAAGTGAGTGTGGACGCTTGGGAGTCTTATTTGGAAGCCCTGCCCGCATGACCACCTTGAACGACCTGGCCCAAGCCTGTGGCGACGGCTTTCCCATGCCCCCCGCGGCCAACAACGGGGCCGTGTTTGCAGAACCTTGGCAGGCCCACGCCTTTGCCATGACCTTGCAGCTGCACGAAAAAGGCGTCTTTTCGTGGCCGCAGTGGGCCGATGCCCTGACCCGCGAAATCCGCGCGGGCCAAACCCGCGGCGAAGCCGACGACGGCAGCCTGTACTACACCCACTGGCTCAATGCGCTGGAGCAGCTGGTGATCGATCGCCAACTGGGCACACCTGATGAAATCCACTACCTGGAACACGCCTGGGCCGATGCGGCCGAGCGCACGCCACACGGCCAGCCCATCGTGTTGAAAGCTGAATAAAGAGGCTCCGTTTGAATCTTCGTTTGTGGGCCATGCTGGCCTTGTTGGGCAGTTTGTTGTCCCTGGCATTCGGCACCTCGTTTGCCAAAAGCTTGTTCCCGGCCTTGGGGGCCGAGGGCACCACCGCTTACCGCATCGTTTTCGCCATGCTCATTTTGATGGCCGTGTTCAGGCCCTGGCGCAGAAAGTGGGTCTGGGCCGATGCACTGCCGCTGGGCCTGTACGGCGTCACACTGGGCGTGATGAACCTGCTGTTTTACAGCTCGATCAAGACCATCCCTTTTGGCGTGGCGATTGCCATCGAGTTCACCGGGCCGCTGGCCGTGGCCGTCTGGACCTCCAAAAAAGCCAGCGACTGGCTGTGGGTGACCCTGGCGGTGGTGGGCCTGGCCTTGTTGCTGCCTTTCCCGGGTGCCGATGCGGCCACGGCGCTTGACCCCATGGGCGTGTTCTTCGCCTTCACAGCGGGCATTTGCTGGGCGCTTTACATCGTGTTTGGCCAGCGTGTGGCCCTGCGCTACGGCGCCATGGCCACCCCCATGGGCATGCTCGCCGCCGCGCTGGTGGTGGCCCCGATTGGGGTGTGGCATGCGGGCAGCGCTTTGCTCGATCCGCAGTGGCTCATGGCCGGGCTGGCCGTGGCCTTGCTGTCAAGCGCGATCCCGTACG
>JAKFXJ010000086.1 GCA_021731425.1 Limnohabitans sp.
AACCCCTGGCTTATGCCTCTGCGCCAAACCCTTCGCCAGGCCTTGTTGGCCGAACTCGACACACGGCTGCAACCGGCCCTCGGCTTGCTCGAAGCCATCACCTCTGAAACCGCACAAGAACAATGAAACGTTTTTCTTTTCCGATCGCATTTGGCTTGGGCGCCTTGGCCCTGATCTGGGTGGCCGCGGCCGTGGCCAGCAGCCACTTTCTGGTGCTGGTCATGACACTGCTCATTGGCGCGGTGTATGGTTTTGGTGCCTGGGAGTTGCGCCAATACCGTGCCACCACCACCGCACTCGACCAGGGCCTGGCCCAAGTCCCCTCGGACCTTGCCCATTTGAGCGACTGGCTCATCACATTGCCTTTGGCCTTGCAAAACCCGGTGCGCCAACGGGTGCAAGGCGAGCGTGTGGCCTTGCCCGGCCCGGTGTTCACCCCTTACCTGGTCGGCCTGCTGGTCATGCTGGGCATGTTGGGCACTTTTTTGGGCATGGTGGTCACACTCAACGGTGCGGTTTTTGCGCTCGAGGGCACCAACACCATTGCAGGTGTGCGGGCCGCGTTTTCTGAACCCATCAAAGGCCTGGGCCTGGCTTTTGGCACCTCGGTCGCGGGTGTGGCCACCTCGGCCATGCTGGGCCTGATGAGCAGCCTGGCCCGGCGTGAACGCGCCCTGTCATCGCAGCACCTGGACACCCTGGCCCACACCCAACTGCTGCGTTTTTCGCTCGCGCACCAGCGGCAAGAAAGCTACCTTGCCTTGCAGCAGCAAGCCCAAGCCCTGCCCCAAGTGTTGCAGCAACTGCAGGCCTTGATGGCACAAATGGCCAGCAACACCGAGTTGACCCACACCCAACTCTTGACCAGCCAGCACAGCTTTCAAGAAAAAGTGCAGCAAGAGGTGCACAAAGCCTACACGGCCCTGGCGCAATCGGTGGACCAGTCGCTGCGCACCAGCCTGAGTCAAAGCCTGCAACTGGCCACCGAAAGCATTCGCCCGGTGGTGCAAGCCACCATGACCCAATTGACCGAACAGGCCCAAAGCCTGAACAATCGACTGCTGCACAACACCCAACTGCAACTTGGCGAGGTGCACACGCAGCTCACCGCCACCGCCACCACCCTGGCGCAAACCAGCGCCCAAACGCTGAGCCTGCACGAACAAACCAACCAGCGCATGAGCGAGCGCGTGGGCCAGACCCTGGAGGCCTTCAGCCAGAACTTCGAGCGCAGCGCCCAAGCCTTGGTCGTGCAAGTGGGCAGCGCACAAGCGGCCCAACACGCCCAAGAAAGCAGCGCCGACCAGCAGCGCCTAGAGAGCTGGCAAACCGCGCTGCAAGGCATGGCCGATGGGCTGCAGCAGCAGTGGCAAACCTCGGGCACGCAGACCCTGGCCCAACAACAAGCCATTTGCGACACCTTGGCCCGCACCGCACAAGACATCAGCAGCCACAGCCAAACCCAGGCCACCCAAACCCTGGCCGACATCACCCGCTTGTTGGCCAGCAGCGAAGCGCTGGTGCAAACCCGCATCGCCGCCGAAGCGCAGTGGACCGCCCAACACAGCCAGCGGGCTGAAGAACTCTCAGCGCTCCTGCGCCAGGAACTGACCGCCCTGCGCCAAGCGGAAGACGAGCGCGGCCAAGCTGCCGTGGCGCGACTGGCCGAGCTGCAAAGCACCGTCACGGCTCACCTCAGCACCTTGGGCACCGCCTTGGAGGCGCCCATCACCCGCCTCATCGAAACCGCCTCCGAAGCGCCCAAAGCCGCCGCCGAAGTGATTGGCCAGCTGCGCCAGGAAATCTCGGTCAGCGTGGCGCGTGACAACGCCTTGCTCGAAGAGCGCACCCGCATTCTGGGCACGCTCAGCACCTTGCTCGACGCGATCAACCACGCGTCCACCGAGCAGCGCGGTGTGATCGACGCCCTGCTGGTGAGCAGCCAGGCCTCACTCACGCAGACCAACGAACAGTTCCAGCAACACGTCGCGCAAGAAACCGACAAATTGGGCGGCATCGCCGCGCAAGTCACCGCCAGCGCGGTGGATGTGGCGAGCCTCGGCGAGAGCCTGGGCTTCGCGGTGCGGGCCTTCGGCCAGACCAATGAACAACTCATGGCCCAGCTGCAGCGCATCGAACAGGCTTTGGACAAATCGATGACACGCAGCGACGAGCAACTGGCCTATTACGTGGCGCAAGCCCGCGAGATCATTGACCTGAGCATCGGCAGCCAAAAGGACGTGCTCGACGCCCTGCAACGCCGCACCGACCTGGTCAGTGAGGGGGCCATCTGATGCCCGAGCAAGACGCCGACATCGAATCCACCTCTCCCACCTGGATTTCGTTTGCCGACCTGATTACCGGCCTGCTGGGCGCATTTGTGCTGCTGCTGGTGGGTGTGATGGCCGCGCAACTGGACATGGCCTCGCGGCTCGAAGACGAGGTGCAAAAGCGCCAGATCGAAGAACAAAAACGCCTCTCACTTGAGAACGCCTTGGCCATTCCGCTGGCCAGTGGCCGCATCACCTTGAACAACGGCCGCATCGGCATCAGCGGCAAACTGCTGTTCAAGCTCAACTCGGACCAGCTCGAGCCTGAAGGCCGCCAACTGCTCAAAAGCCTGGTGCTGCCGCTGCGCAGCTACCTGCAAACGCGCGACGAGATGCTCATGGTCAGCGGCTTCACCGACGACCGGCAGATCACCAGCCGCAACCGCGAATTTGCGGACAACTGGGAACTCTCGGCCCAGCGGGCCCTCACCGTCACGCGCACCTTGATCGAAGAAGGCATGCCCGCGTCCATGCTGTTCGCTGCAGCCTTTGGCCAAGAACAAGCCCTGGTGCCCAACACCAGCGAACAAGCCCGCGCACAAAACCGCCGCGTGGAAATGGCCCCGGTGCCCAAAGCCAACAACACGGCCCGAACCGCGCCATGACCGAAGCCCCACCCCGTCCATCGGATGCGTTGGCTCTTTTGCAGCCGTCACAGGCCGCCGAAGCAGCCCAGCTGGACCCGGTGGGCTGGCACTACATCCTGGTGTTGGCCGAACGCACCCGCTCCCAAACGGGCCCGGCCCACGCGCTGCTGCAGGCCAAGCTGAACACCGCTGTAGCGCAGCTGCAGCTTCGGCTGGCAAAGCCACAGATCCCGAGCACCCTGCCCTCCAGCCAGACACAGTCGCCATTGTCGGCCTTGCTGCAGGACATGGCCGCGCCATCGGCCCAGCGCCCCATGAACCCAAGCGGCCATGGGCGCCTGGACAACCCGCGCGTGGAAGAGTTTCGTCAGCAGCTGGGCAAGATCAGCGTTCAAAAACAAGTCACCCAAGCCATCGCCCAAGCCCCACAAAACGCCGGGCCCATCAACTCCCACATGCTGGTGCTGCGCTCGTTGGGCCTGATGCGCGACCTCTCGCCCGACTACCTCAACCGCTTCATGGCTTATGTGGACACGCTCTTGATTTTGGACGCGCCACAGTCGGTCAAAGCCCCACCCAAAAAGGCCGTGCCCACGAGCAAGTCAGGGCACTGACTGCGTCCTCAGCCGCTCAGACCAAAGCCGCGGGTGCTGGAAAACCGTTGCGCCCCGGAAACTCGGGGGCCAATGTCCGCGCATTGGGCATCTTGACCCACAGGCGCAGCATCTTGCGGTTGAGTTCGTGCACGCCGTGGTCTTCAAATTCGTTGCGCGAGTGCAGCACGGCGTAGTTGTTGGCAAACTGCAAATCACCGGGCTCGAGCATCATGCTCAAGCGGAAATCTTCGCGGTGCATGATCTCGTCGAACAAATCGAGCGCTTCGATTTCGACTTGGGACAGCGGCAAGTTGCGGATTTCGTGGCCCAACTCGATGTACTGGCGCAGGTAGCGGCAGCTGAGCTTGCCTTGGTGGTGGCTGAAGATGGGCGACAAGCTGGGCAGGTCTTCGCACAGGTGCGAAAAATACCAGGTGCGGTAGTAAAGGCCCAGGTACTCGGGGTGCTTTTGCAGGATCTCGTTGTAGATCGCCGCCACACTCACCAGAGAACTCAGTCCACCCTGCTTGGCCTTGCGGATGCACAACAGGCCTACGACGTCAGATGGGTCTGAGTGGTAGGGCAAATACAGGTTGGTTTCGTAAACACGGGTGGTCTTTTTCGTCACATCACCCACGTTCATCACCAGGCCCAGCAGCTCGCCCTTGGGGTTTTGCCGAACGGGCACGCCCATGTGCAGGCCAATACCGTAGTAGATGATTTGGATCTGTTCTTCGCTGTAGCGCTCAACCGGCAATCCGCGCAAGACCAAAAAGCCCCGGCCGTTTTCCAGCTCATCGCTGTACGCTTGGAGGTCCAGCGCCCAGTCGCCAATGGGAAAGTCCTCTTTGCCAAAGTTCGGAAACGTCAAGCCCTGGGCTTGGACATGGGCCAAGGCCGCGTCCAGCGTGGCCAGCACGGGATCGCTGAGGTGGATCAACCACGCGCTGTCGCCCAACAGGTCCGCGCCCTTCCAGGCAGCGGGTCCGGTGATGGTTTGTTTCATGATGAGGCCCATGGCAATTCCTTTGGGAAGTCTGACGCAGCAAAAAATCAGCTTAATCGATGTTTCAGCTCGCCCCGCCCAGCCGCGGCAAGACCACCCACTGCCCATCGATCGCCTGGATGCGGATGCGGTGATCAAACACCGCCTCGATGGCGGCATGCGTCGCAGCATCGCGGCTTGTTCCGTGGTGCACCACTTGGCCTTCGCGCATGACCACGATGTCGTCAGCATGAAGCGCCATGCCGATCTCGTGCAGCACACTGACCACCGTGGTGCCTTTCGCCAAGAGGCAATGCACTTGTTCCAGCCAGTCCACTTGGTGTGGCGGGTCCAGGTTGGCCAGGGGTTCATCCATCAGCATGGTGGGTGCATTGCCCGCCATGGCGCGGGCCAGCAGCACGCGTTGGCGCTCGCCTCCCGACAACTCGCCCAGCGTGCGCTCGCGCCAGTCCCAGGCCTGTGTGGCTTTGAGTGCGGCTTCCACCATGTGTGCGTCTTGTGCCGAGGGTGCGCTGAGCCAGCCTTGGTGCGGCAAGCGGCCGAGCATGGCCACGTCCCACACACGCAGATCCAGCGTACTGGACTCACCCTGCCCCAACCACGACAGTTGCAACGCCCTTTGCTGACGCGTGAGCGAGGCCAGCGGCTGGCCCTGCCACAGCACTTGCCCGCTGTGTGGCAACAAACCCGCCAGCGCCTTGAGCAAACTCGATTTGCCTGCGCCATTGGGGCCGACCACACAGGTCCAGCGGCCCGCCGTGATCTGCAGGTCAATGGTTTGCAGCACCTGGCGGCCACCCAACTCGGCGCTCAATTGCCGGGTTTGCAACGCGGCGCTCATGAACGCACTCCCGTATCCGAATCGCGGTACACACGCCAGAGCAAATAGCCCCCGCCCAGCACGGCCGTGAGCACCCCCACAGGCAGCTCTTGAGGCGCCAGCATCACACGGGCCATCACATCGGCCAGCACCAGCAAAGCACCCCCCATCAAGGCCGACAAAGCCAAGCGCCAAGCGTGGGTGCAGCGCACCAGCGAGCGCACCAAATGCGGCGCGGCCAGGCCGACAAAAGCCACCAGCCCAATATGCGCCACCGCCGCTCCCGTGGCCAGAGAA
>JAKFXJ010000289.1 GCA_021731425.1 Limnohabitans sp.
TGCGGTGTCACTGGATACACACCGCGACGTAGGTCAGCACAAAAATCCCGTCGGGCGGGATTTTCCGCCAGTAGCCCGTTTCATTCACGGTGAAAAGCTTTTTGCCGCTCAATTTGGGTCCGGCATGGCTGGTCACTTTACTCAGGCGGTGCATTTTGTAAGTGCAGTCGTACTCATTGAGATAACGACGCGACATCACGCCGTCTGCATCGGCCACTTTCAAGTCCTGCAGTTCCCAAACGCGGCGGATGTTGTCCTCTTTTTCAATGGATTGACGGTCCACATACAAAGTGACATCGGGCGTTTCGCCAATTCGGGTCCATGCTCCTGCCAAAGCGGGGAACATACCTGCGGCCCAAACCACACACAGCGTACCCGTGGCGAGGAGCTTGCGCACAGAAAAACCTGGCATTGTCATGTTGCGTCTCAAAAATAAGTTCCGGCCAAAGTGAGTACAGCGCCTCCCGTGCCCAGCTTGAAGCGCGAAATTCCAGGCAAGTCATGCGTATTCACACCGCCCAAGTCCAACACCTCGATCTGAAGGTCTTGAAAATACGTCATGGCCTGCCACAAAAGGGCATTGTGCGCATTGAGTTGGCGGCCTTCGGTGTCGGCCCAACCCATATGGTAACTGGCAACACGACCATGCACGAGAAACAACATGGCGGCGATGGTGTTCTTGCCCAGCTCCGCATACGCCACAGCAAAGGCCTGCGCAGGGTCTGATGAGGCATCGATGTAATGCCTGACAAATTCAACCGGCAAACCATGAAACTTCTTGGCTTCTCGCTGATCAATTTCCTTGCCCAGTAACCAGTCACATCGTTTGCGGCTCGGTAAAACATGAAACCGAATCTTCTCGTGCCCCAAAACCTTGACCAAGCGGTTTCGCCACTTGCCATCCAATTCGGTCTTCAAGGTTGACAAGGGTTTGGTCAAGTCCAACAACACGGTGGAGTAACCGGTCATCACCCGAGCCAGCCCGCTCAACTCATCCGCCTCATTCAAGGCCACATCAGGAGAGAAGAGGACTACCTTCAAACGGGAGAGCGGCAAAGACTTGCGCAAAAGACCGTACACCTGCTGGCGTTGAGCCACCCCCAAACCAGGGGCCCAAACCGGACCTCGGGTGCAAGAGGCTATAGACAAATAACCCAACACGCGCCGACACATGAACTGGGCCACCGCCACCAAGCGCTCCCCCTCCCAGACCATGGCACGGTGAATGACCACATCCATGGCCTTCAAAGCCTCACCATAAGCCCAAGCCTGCTGCATAGCCCCCCGGCCGCTGGCATGAAAAGAGGGCCAAAGCCCAGGGTCAACTGAATTCCAAACAACATTCATATTGTCATAATAAGCAATATCTGCAAATCCACTCAAGATTGGCCCATTGATGTCGATGAACAACAGCGATCAAGGTAAAAGAAACTTGCCTCACCGGTCAGCTCAAACCATCCTGGGTCACGACATTCCCAAAGCCCGCCTCACCGGAGCGGGATGGTTTTGGGGGGCTGTGTACCTGGGTTTGCCGGTCATCTTGCTGGGTAACTTGCTCGATTTGCTTTTCCAATGGACGCTGGGTTGGTGCATCGGTTTTTGGTGCATTGTTTGATTTAAAGGGCCACCATGTTTTTCTTTATCGGTTTAGCAGTTGTTTTTGGCGCGGTGTTTGGCGGTTACGTCATTGCGGGCGGCAAGATGGCGCCCATCATCAAGGCCGCGCCCTTCGAATTTCTGATCATTGGTGGATCGGCCATTGGGGCCTCTTTGGTTGCCAACAGTTTCCCAGTCTTCAAAGCTGCGTTTGCTGGCATTGGCAAATGCATTAAAGGCCCCAGTTTTCACCAAGCCGATTACCTGGCCTTGATGCTGCTGGTGGGCAAGTTGCAAACGGTGATGAAAAAAGAAGGTGTGGTAGCGCTCGAATCGCACGTTGAAAACCCTGAGTCGAGCCCGATTTTCGGCGAATTTCCCAAGCTGGCCAAGGACCACTCCATCGTTCAAATGATCTGCGACCCCTTGCGTCTCATGGTCATTTCACAAGGCAATCTGGACGCAGATGCCTTGGACGATTTGATGAAAAAAGCCATCAAAGTCCACCACCATGAAGCCTTGCTGGCGCCTGGAGCGCTGGCCGGTATTGCGGGCGGTTTGCCTGCTCTGGGTATTGTGGCTTGCGTGTTGGGTGTGGTTAAAACCATGGGTGCGATCGACCAACCCCCGCCCGTGCTGGGTGCGTTGATTGGCTCCGCGCTGGTGGGTACGCTGATGGGCGTATTTTTGGCCTACGGCATGTTCGAGCCCTTCTCAGGACGGCTGACCCAAATCATCAACGAAGACGCCCAAGCTTTCGATGTGATCCGCGAGATGATCGTGTGTAACCTCAAAGGCTATCCACAACCCCTCATCATTGAGTCAGCCAGAGCCTGTATAGCGCACCATAACCAACCAAGCTTCTCCGAAGTCTTTGACGGCATGCGAGGATCCTGATGGCCGAGACAGACAAAGCAGCACCTGCGGCGACCGACGAAGCGGCAGCCGCCGCCGAAGCAGCGGCCGCCGCCGCAGCTGCGGAGGCGATGCGCCCCATCATTCGCAAGATCATTGTCGAAGATGGCCATGCCGGTGCCCACGGTGGTGCTTGGAAGATTGCGCTGGCCGACATGATGACGGCCATGATGGCTTTTTTCTTGTTGATGTGGTTGTTGGGTGCCAGCAACGAAGACAAACGCAAAAGCGTGGCTGATTACTTCAGGCCTGCGTCACACAGCCAGATTGCTTTTGGCGAGTTGGCCGGCTCCAATGGTCTGTTCGGTGGCAAATCCATCATCGACACGGATGGTTTTCCTTTCACAGCCAAGCAAAGCGCACTCCTTGAACGCATGACCCCTCAAGCACAGGGGGGTCCTGCTGAAAGCTTTGGCTCCTCCAAAGAGGAAAACAACAAGGATGGTCCCTCCGAACAGGACCCCGGCAAGGAGAGCGGTACCGGGACACCTGAGCAAAAGCAGGACAAGGAAAATTTCGAAAAATTGGAGCAAGACATCAAACAAAAATTGTCTGAAAGCAAGCAGTTCGAAAAAATCAAGGACCAGGTGAGCATCACCCGAGAAAAAGAAGGTTTACGCATTGAGGTGATCGACAAGGCCGACTTCGCCATGTTCAGCTCAGGCACCTCGAACATGGGTGGCAATGCTGCAGCGCTGATGACGGAAGTGGCGAAATCGCTCAAACCGCTGCCCAACAAATTGGCCATTCGTGGTCATACCGACAGCATGGGTTTTGCGCCCGACAGCATGCGCAACAACTGGTCGCTGTCGACCGAGCGGGCAGACGCCACACGTCAGCTGATGCAAGGTGCGGGACTTGGCTCCAACCGATTCGCCAAAATCGAAGGCGTTGCCGATACGGCGCCTTTTGTTCCAAATAATCCAGCTGATCCTCGCAACCGGCGTGTCAGCATCACCGTGCTGAACCAATAAAAGGCACGAGTGGTCACGGGCGTATCATGAACGTTGACATCTTTGTCAAAATCCTCAGACAAGAGAATCATCCATGTTGAAACACCTATCGATTGGTATCGCCATCGGCTTGTTGGTCATGTCGGGCATTTGGGGGCTGACACTGTTGATGACCACCAACCCCGAGGTGCCGTCCGACATCGCGGGCGAAAAAACCATGATGCCTGGGAACAATCAGGGGGTGATGGACCTGATTTGCGAACTGGAATTGGATCTGGACGGTCAACTGGCCTTGGGCATCAAGGAAAACGAGCCTTCCCGCATCACGATGGCTCAAATCGATTTCGAGCAGAAATCAGGCTGGTACCAAGGCCGGATTGCCATCTCTGAAAGCAGGTCAGGCACCCTCACTTTGATGGGCACACGCCTGAAAATTTACCGCCCTGCCATGTTTCAGCGGTTTGGCGTCATGATCACGGGAGAAGAGTTTGTGGTTGATCGCAAAACAGGCAGTTTTGCTCAGTCCTTGACTCTGAAAGACGGCCGCAATGTGAAATTAATCAAGGGCACTTGCGCCAAAGTGAACAAGCCACCGTTCTGATTTAGCGCTCAGCAATGCACCTACTGAGCCCCGCTCATTGAGCCATCAGGCCGCGCCGCGCAGTTCGTACTTGTTGATCTTTTCAATCAGCGTGGTTCTTTGCAGCTGCAGCAATTTAGCTGTTTGAGACACATTGCCTTGGGTGCGGCTGAGCGCTTGTTCGATCAGGTTGCGCTCAATGTCGATCAGGTGCTGTTTGAGAGAGATCCCATCGGGCGGCAGGGTCTGGATGCCCTGGGCCAACAAGATCACCTCCTCCACTGAGCTCATCTCGTCGTTGGAGGCGGACAGGGGCATGGGCACAAAGGCGGGCCTAGAGGCACTGGCTGCGTGAGAAGCGTCATCGTTGTTGGCAAACAAATGGCTAAGCGGATCGCCCTCACCCCAAGGGCTGTCGGTAACGGCGGGGGCTGAAGCGTTCCAACTGGGCTCAGCCAGGGCCGTCACTTCAAGAGGCGCTGTGGCGCTGCTTAAAAAGGTCTGCTGGGGGGCAGGCGTCGGCATCTGGCTCAGGCGCAAGGCCTGCAATGCCGCCAAACCCGAGGGCATCATGCAGGCGGGCACCGTGTGCACCTGCAAAGTTTGCGAGGGGAACAAAGTCGAAAAACGGTCCACCAAGTTGGACAGTTCACGCACGTTGCCAGGCCAGGCATAGTCCTGCAGCAACTGGAGCATATCGGGCGCGAATTTCAGTGCACGGTTGCCCGGCAGGGTGTGCTTTTCAGCATAAAACTGGAGCAATGAGGCAATGTCATCGGGCCGATCCCGCAAGGCGGTGGTGCTGATGGGCAACACGTTGATGCGGTAATACTGGTCTTCACGAAAACGCCCAGCCGCGACTTCGGCTTCGAGGTTTTTGTGGGTGGCCGCAACCACACGCACGTCGACAGGCACCTCGCGCGCAGCGCCAACGGGCAAGATGCAACGCTCTTGCAGGACACGCAGCAACTTGACTTGCATGTCCATGGGCAGATCGCCGATTTCGTCCAGAAACAGGGTGCCGCCATGGGCCAGCTCGAAGCGCCCCAGGCGGTCGGCCACAGCACCGGTGAAGGTGCCTTTGCGGTGGCCAAACAACTCGCTTTCGATCAGCTCACGCGGAATCGCCCCGCAGTTGATGGGCACAAAGGGACCACTGGCGCGGGGCCCTTGGGCATGCAGGGCCTGGGCCACCAATTCTTTGCCAGTGCCGCTTTCGCCGGTGACCAGCGCGGTGGAGGATGAAGCCGCCAAAGTTTGGATGAGCTCGCGCAAGAACTGCGTCGCTCGACTTTGTCCAATGATTTGGGTTTTGGCGCTGGCTTTCATGTCTTTCTGGTGTTGGATGGGGCCAGGTGGCTAGAGCACATACCTAACGGGCAGCTTGCCCTGCAGGCTTGGATAAAGGAAATGATTTTATAGTTTTATGCGATTGTTGGTTTATAAATTATCAAATACGATTTGAGCAAGTATTTTTTAAATATAAATTTTTCCTATCAATTTTTCAAAAAATTTCTAGTATTTTTATTTTCAAAATGGCTACAAGAACTTCCTTACACCAGTTCTTGTAGCCATTTTGAAAATAAAAAT
>JAKFXJ010000061.1 GCA_021731425.1 Limnohabitans sp.
TACACATTAAGACCCCGACTTAAATCATTTTCAATCGGTCATGAAAATCAAATCATCGGCCAACTGAACATGCGCAATTCGACATCGTGGACACCCACGCCAAGCTGGGCATTTACGCGCACGCTGGTTTGTTGTTGGTGGGCGAAGGTCCCCACATCTACAAGTTGGATGGCAGCGGCAAGAAATGATTTCTGCCTTGCTCCAATGAAAAACGGCCTTCGGGCCGTTTTTTTATGCTCTTAACTTGCTTTGTGGGGGGGGAATCCGCCTTGACACGGGTGCCTACCGGCCCACCTCATAGCTCGCTTCGCTCGCCAAATCGGCGGGTCCGGCAGGCGCCCGCACCAAGGCTACCTGGCTAACTTAATCAGCGTGACCATCTTTGATTCACGCCATACAATCCGCCCATGCCCACCATCAGCATGTTTTACGGAATTTTGGTCTCCATGTTCTTCGAGGACACGGACAGGCATCACCTTGCCCACATCCATGTGCGCTACGCAGGTGACAAAGCGGCCATCGCCATTGATGATGGATGTGTTTTGGCTGGCGTCTTTCCACCCAAGCAGTTGAAGATGGTTCAGGCTTGGATCGAGATTCACAAGGATGAATTGCTGGCCGACTGGGAGTTGGCCAAGGCGGGTGAACAACCCTATCCCATTGATCCTTTGCGCTGAGGAGCAAGACGATGCAAGACTTGTTGGACGTGATCTTGGTCAAGCCCATGCAAAACCATTGGCTGGCTTTGTCTTTTGAAAATGGCGAAAACCGTCTGTTTGATGTCAAACCACTGTTAAGCAAAAAACCATTTGAGCCATTAAAGCAACAGCATGTCTTTGAGCAAGCTTATGTGTTTGCCGGCACGGTGAACTGGCCCGGAAACATCGACATTTCCCCAGAAACCTTATACGAAAGATCGGTGGCCGCCTAACCTGGAACGTCATTGAACGCGAAAGAATGTCGTGCGCTTTGCACCAATGAAAAACGGCCTATAGGCCGTTTTTTTATTTCAGCGGTGGCATGTCCACCACCCGCAGGGTGACATGGGCCACCGCACAGGGCCCTTGTCCTTCGGCTGGATGGGTTTCCAACTCAACGGCCACCACACAAATGGTGCCCCCCACCTGCAGGGTTCGCGCCTTAGCCAACAAGGTTTGCCCTTTGGCTGGGGCCAAGTAGTTCACATGCAAATCGACCGTGACCGCGATCTTGCCCGCAGGCAAAGCGGTAGTGGCCGCTGCACCCGCTGCATGGTCGGCCAAGCCTGACACCACACCCCCATGGAAAAAGCCATTGAACTGCAAGAGTTCAGGCTTTTTGGCCAATGACAACGTTACCTGACCCGGCTCTGCGGAAACCACCTCCACCCCTGCGGCATGGGTGTAGCCCGTGATGGCGGTGACTTTGCGGACAAGTTGTTCTGGTGTCATTGGGAGAGGTCCTGTGAATCCGGAAAACTGTAACCGTCAGAAAGTTTTTGCGCATCAGGAAATCCCTGAACTGTCCACCAGCGGAGCGCCGGGTTGGGGCCTGAGCGGATCGGCCGATTTGGCGAGCGAAGCGAGTTATAAGGACGACCGCTCAGGGCTCAACCCGACGCGGAACAGCACCACAAAAAGAAAGCCTCAAATCACCACCGGCTCAGGCTCCAGCCGAATCCCAAACCGCTCATATACACTGGTCTGAATGGCTTTGGCCAAAGTCATCACCTCGCCCCCCGTGCAAGGGTTCTCACGCCCACCCCGGTTCACCAACACCAGCGCCTGCTTTTCATAGACCCCTGCGTTGCCCACGGTCTTGCCCTTCCATCCGCACGCGTCGATCAACCAACCCGCGGCCAACTTGATGGAGCCGTCGGGCATGGGGTAGTGCACCACCTTGGGCTCACGGGCGATGATGTCGGCGCATTGGTCTGCCGTCACAGTGGGGTTCTTGAAAAAGCTGCCCGCGTTGCCGATCACCTGTGGATCAGGCAATTTGGCACGGCGAATCGCCACCACCCAATCAAAAATCTGCCGGGCATCGGGGCTGTGAATACCCGTCTCGGCCATCTTTCGCTCCAGGTCCGCATAGCCCAGCTCGGGCTTCCAGCGCTTGGGCAGCGCAAATCGCACCCGCAAAATCACCGCACGGACTGCCAGGCCCAAGCCATCGGGTCCGCCAGATGCGTGTTTGAACACCGAGTCGCGGTAGCTGAAGCCGCACTGCGCGGCGTTCAGGCTGAACAACTCGCCCGTGAACATGTCCATGGCGTCCAGCGAATCGAAGCGGTCTTGCAACTCCACACCATAGGCACCAATGTTTTGCACGGGCGATGCGCCCACGGTGCCAGGAATCAGGGCCATGTTTTCCAGACCCGGGTAACCGTTGTCCAAGGTCCAGGCCACCAGTGCGTGCCAGTCAACGCCCGCGCCCGCCTCGATCAGCCAGTGTTTGTCGGTTTCACCCACCAGGCCCATGCCCGGCACCTCTATCTTGAGCACCAGCGCCTTGACGTCACCCGTCAAAACGATGTTGCTGCCGCCGCCTAGCACCTGCCTCGGTGAGCTGGCCAGTTGCGGGTCGGCCAGCACGGCCAACAGGTCGGCTTCGGAGCGCACCCGCACCAATGCATGCGCCTTGGCGGCGATGCCGAAGGTGTTGTACGGCTGCAGTGGGACATTTTTCTCCAGGTTCATGGGAGAATTGTCGCATCCTCAACCTTTGACTTTTACCGCCATGCCCTCGTTTGATACCGTTTGTGAACCCAATATGGTCGAAGTGCGCAACGCCGTTGACACCTCCGCCAAAGAAATTGGCACCCGTTTTGACTTCAAAGGCACATCGGCCAACATCGAACTCAAGGACAAAGAGATCACGATGTTTGGTGACGCCGAGTTTCAGCTCACACAGGTCGAAGACATCTTGCGCAACAAGCTCACCAAGCGCAGTGTGGACGTGCGCTTTTTGGACATCGGCAAGGTCGAGAAAATCGGCGGTGACAAGGTCAAGCAGGTGATCAAAGTCAAAAATGGCATTGAGACCGAAGACGCCAAGAAGATCACCAAAGTGATCAAGGAAAGCAAGCTCAAGGTGCAGGCGTCCATTCAAGGCGATGCGGTGCGCGTGACCGGTGCCAAGCGCGACGATCTTCAAGCCGCCATGGCCCTGCTGCGCAAGGACATGACCGAGCTGCCGCTGTCCTTCGACAACTTCCGAGATTGATCCGAGTTGACCCCGCGCTGGTTCAGCGTGTGGGCTCGTCCAGAAAACCACCCGCGCGGAGCGTGACCACCAAGGTGTCGCGCCAACCGCCTTCTTGCTCCGGCTGAATGGGCGTGGTTTCATGAATCACGCGGCTGTCGTCCAGCAGCAGCACCGACCAAGGCTCGCTCAAGGTAAAGCGCTGGCCCCGCGGGCTGTCCATGTCAAACACCCGGGTTTCGCCGCCTTTGATGCCGTGGCGGCCCACCAAAAACACCGCCACCCAGTTCACACCATCGCGGTGAGCCCCTTCGGGCGTGGGCCGACCAATGCCGTCGGTGGTGTCAATGCGGAACTGGTGGGCCTCGGTGAACCAGGTCTGGTCGCCTTGGGCCGCAGAAGCCACCTTCGCCAACCAGCACAGCAGTTTCTGCCAAGCGTCTTGTTGCACCACAGCGGGGGCCATGGGCTCAAACCAGCGCTGCATGCCGCCATGCAAGGCGTTGTATGACAGTGGCTGCCAGTGGGCGCGGTGCGGCACAGCCTGCACTTGGCCGGGCGTGACTTCAAAGCTCGCGTGGCGGCGGCGGCGATAACGGCCACCATCCTTGAGGTGCTGGTCCGGCGGCAAATCTTGCCAAGAGGATTGGAGCGCTTGAAGCGCCTCGATCTTGACACCCGCCAAAGCGCAAACACTGGCTGCGCCAAGGACCGCAAACCCCTGATCCGCCAGCGTGGCATTGAGCAGGTCAGGTGAGGTCAGGTGCGGCTGCAGTGTTTGTTGGGGCATTCAAAGATCCGAGAGGTCTGGCAAAAGAGCAAGCATAACCCGGCCAGGTGCCAGGTTTTGCCAGGTGGTGCCCCAAGGCACAGCGCCTCAGGCGTAACGCTGGCTGGCCAGTTTGGCGCCTTCGGCCAAGGCCTTGAGCTTGGCCTCGGCCACAGCGCGGCTCATGGGGGCCAGGCCGCAGTTGGTGCAGGCGATCAGGCGGTTCTTGGGTACAAACTGAAGCGCACGACCAATGGTGTCCGCGATTTCTTCGGCGGTTTCGATGGCCGGGTTGGCGACATCGATCACGCCGACCATCACGTCTTTGCCTTCCAAAAGCTTCATCATTTCCATGGGCACATGCGAGTGCATGCACTCGAGGCTCACTTGCTGGATGCTGCTCTTGGCCAAGGCCGGGAAGACTTTTTCATACTGACGCCATTCTTGACCCAGCGTCTCTTTCCACTTGTTGTTGGCTTCGATGCCGTAGCCGTAGCAAATGTGCACGGCCGTGGTGCAGGTCAGGCCCCGCGCAGCCACTTCCAACGCTTTCACGCCCCAATCGGCCGCGTCGTCCATGTAGACGTTGAAGGCGGGTTCGTCGAACTGGATGATGTCCACGCCATCGGCTTGCAGCGCCAGCGCTTCTTGGTTGAGCAGCTCGGCAAAGGCCATGGCCATCTTGACCTTGTCGCCGTAAAAACGGTCGGCCACGGTGTCCACAATGGTCATGGGGCCAGGCAAGGTGAATTTCAATTTCTTTTGGGTGTGGGCACGGGCCAGCTGGGCTTCGAAGGCATGCACACGGCCCTTCAGGCGCAGCGGTGCAATGACCTGAGGCACCTGCGCGTCGTAGCGGTTGTTGCGGATGCCCATGGTGACTTTGTTCACAAAATCGATGCCCTCGACCTGCTCCACAAAGCCGTGCACAAAGTGCTGACGGGCCTGCTCGCCGTCGCCGATCACGTCCAGACCTGCGTCTTCCTGGGCCTTGATCCACAACAGCGTAGCGTCCGCCTTGGCTTGCTGCAGCTCGGGGCCTTGGGTGGTCCACTGGGGCCAGAGTTTTTCGGTCTCGGCGAGCCAAGCGGGTTTGGGCAAGCTGCCCGCGATTGCGGTGGTGAACATGTCAAAAATCCTGAGGGTTTAAAAATCAAAACGAGGAGTTTGCCGTCAATCCAAATTCTTGGGCGAGCAACTCGTAAGAGTGCATTTGCGCTGCAGGGTCATGTGTCCAGGTGATGACCACAAGCTCTTGCACCTCCAGCCGCGCAGCCAGTTGGCGCAGCTTGCGGCCCACCGTGGCCGCCGAGCCGATCAGAGCCCCCTCACGCAGGCGCTGCAGCGCAAATTGTTCAGCGGGGCTGTAATCACGCGCCGCTTGTTCGGGCGGCAACAGCGCCCCGATGCGGCCCAAATTCCGGTCCATCTTCCAGCGGGCGCGGCTTTCAAACAGGCGCAGGGCCTCTTCGTCCGTGTCGGCTGCCAAGGCCCAGACACACAAGGCGGCATGAGGCTTGGCCAAGCCCGCACTGGGGCGGAAGGTTTCGCGGTAGATTTGCAGGGCTTCGTCTGCCCCCTGACCGTCGGTGATGAAGTAGGCAAACGCATAAGGCAGGCCCAAATGCGCGGCCAGCTGGGCGCCGTAGTCGGAGCTGCCCAGCA
>JAKFXJ010000105.1 GCA_021731425.1 Limnohabitans sp.
CCACCACTTGGGCCACCGAAGCCACAGCGTAGACCAAGGCCAGCAACAGACCCAAAGCGGCCGGGTCTTCCATCACGCCCGCAAAGCGCTCGGCCAGCAAGGGGCCATTGCCATTGGTTGTGAAATTGAACAACACGCTGCTGGTGACGGCCGCTGCCGTCATGACCACCATGGCCCGCATCAGCAGGGGCGCGGGCAAGTTCACCTTGGCGCCGCCCTTGCGCTGGGAAGGCTTGGAGCCCTCTTGTGGGCAGGCGCGTGCAAACAGCCAGCCGCACGCCAGTGCCACCAATCCCGGCACCACAAAGGCCGCCCGCCAGCCTTGCCACTGGATCAAAAAACCCGTGAGCAAGGCCGCCACGGCCACGCCCAAATTTCCGGCCAGGCCATTAAACCCAATGGTGGCACCGGGATTGGACGAACGCTCGAGCAGCATGGGAATACCCACCGGGTGGTAGATCGAGGCGAACACACCGATCAGCGTCAAGCATGCGGCCAGCTGCCAAGGCGTTTGCGCAAAAGCCGTGAGGATGGAGGCCGCGCCAATGCCAAAAAAGAAGACCAGCATCATGCTGCGGCGACCCCACAAATCGCCCAAACGCCCGGCAGGCAAAGAGCCCAGACCGAACATGAAAAACGCGCCCGCACCGTAAGGCATGAGGTCTTGCCACTGGGCCAGGCCCATGTCGAGGGCGATGGTGCTGACCGCCGCTGCAAAAATCAGCAAGAACAAATGGTCCAGCGCGTGTGCGACGTTGAGCAGCCCCCGCACCATACGGGAGTGGTCGGCGGCGGGTTCGGGCGCAGAGGCGGCAGAAGGGGTCAAGGTTGTCATGATCAGTGTCAGCTTTCGACAATCGTCTTTGGGGACAGGCAGTGGGCAGCCTGGCCAAGCACCAAGACTGTGCGCTCAAGGCCGCTTGTGCGCTGTCGCTTTGGTCACAGTTTATAAGTGCCAGGCACCTTCACAAAGGCGCATTGGCAGGGGCTTTGGCGTCCCAGATGTGCCCCCGCCAATACACCGCCATGGCCCCTGTGAGCAGCAGGCCCAAGGCCGAATACGTACCCGCTGTAGCCGCATAGCCCCAACGGTCAATCAAGGGGCCTGACAGCAGCAAACCCAAAGGCAAGCCCCAGATGGCCAGCATGCGCATGCCCATCACACGGCCTCGGTAGGCGGGCTCGGTCACGCGCAGCATCACGGCCGCCAAAGGCGTCATGCTCAGGCTTTGCGCCAGGCCCGCCATCCACAACAAGGCCATGCCCACCCCCAAATGGGTGCTGAAGGCCAGCAGCACATCCACCGCAAACCACACGGCCCCGGCCAGCACCATGGTTTGCGCGGCGCGAAACGCAAAGCGGTGAGAACTGAGCACCACCGAACCCACCAGCCCGCCAAAGGCAAAGCTCGCCCCCAACCAGCCCAGGCCCGTCTGGTCGGTCAGGTAAATGTTTTTGGCCACATAGGGCAGCAAACCCAAAGAAAAGGGAAAGGCCAGCAAGTTGACCAGGAACGCGAGCGCCATGGCCGCCATCAAAACCGGGCGCGTCCATACATAGCCAAACGCCAGCTGCAAATCCCGCACGGGCGACAGGCGCTGTGCATCTTTGGCGGCTGCTGGCGCGGGCCCATCGGACACGCCGCGCGACAGCACAAAACTGAGGGTGTAGAGCGCGGTGATCAAAGCAAAAGCCCAGGTCATGCCCAGCCAAGCGACCACACCTGCGCCCGCCAGTGCACCCGCAATGCGGGCCGAATCCGAGGTGATGCGCGAGATGCCCAGCGCCCCCAGCAAATGCCGGGGCGGCAAAGTCTGCGCGATCAGCGCGTTGCGCATCATCATGTCCGAAGGTCGCACCAAGCCTGCCAAAGCCGCCATGCACAACACAATCAAGGGCGTGAGGGCTTGCAGCCAGGCCAGCAGCATGAAGCTGGCGGCCAGCGCCGCATAGAGCGCTCGCGACAAATACAGCATGCGCCGATAACCCAAGCGGTCGCCCACCACGCCAAACAAGGGCGAGACCAAAGAGCCGAGGTACTGCAAAGAGCCAAACACCACCAGCATCATGACCGAGCCCGACTCGACCAAGATGAACCAGCCCAACACGATGGACTCCATCTCGAAGGCCCAGGACGTGGCCAAATCGGCAGGCCACTGAAAGCGAAAACTCCGAACCCGGAACGGGTCGCGCCAGTGCATGGCGGGCGGCGTTTCAGCCAACGGTGCGGCCTGGCTCACGGACGCGGCCCAGGGCAAAACAAGATGGGAGGAAACAGCGCACAGAGGCCTGAGGACAGGCGCATGGCGTTCATGCGTTCAATCCTGCCCAGCGCGGGGTGACTGTGGCGCGGTGTCGCTTTTTAAAAGGGCGTCTGGCTGCGCCGCAGGCTCGGACATGAAACACATCTTCTCGCCATCCCAGCGCTGGCCACACCAGCACAGGCCTTCGGCGTTGATGATGCAAGTGCCGGTGCCGCAGCACCGTGGATCGTCTGACATAGGCCTGCTCCTGTGGGCTGTAGGGATCAAAGTGACAGGATGCCTGAAACCATTTCAGGCATCCGGCTCAACCCATCACAACCCTGCAGTGGCCTTGGCTTTTTCGCAAGCCATCAAGATGCGCTCGGGCGTGGCCGGAGCGTCCATGTAGACCACGGCTTTGTGGTCGGCGCTGGCGGCCACCGCATCGCGCAAGGCGAAGAAGGCCGACAAGCCCAGCATCAAAGGCGGCTCGCCCGTGGCTTTGCTGTTGAAAGGCGTGGGCTTCAAGTTGGCGTTGTCAAACAGGGTCACATTGAAGTGCTCAGGGATGTCGCCCGCCACCGGAATTTTGTAAGTGCTGGGGCCATGCGTGAGCAGCTTGCCCTTCTTGTCCCAAATGCACTCTTCCATGGTGAGCCAGCCCATGCCTTGCACATAAGCGCCTTCGATCTGGCCTTTGTCCAATGCGGGGTTGATGCTGCGGCCCACGTCGTGCACGATGTCCACGGCCTTGAGCCACCACTCACCGGTGCGGGTGTCGATTTCCACTTCGCTCACGGCAGCGCCATAGCAGTAGTAATAGAAAGCGCGGCCATTCAGGGTCGCGAAGTCATATTTGATTTCGGGCGTCATGTAGAAACCCGTGACCGACAAGCCCACACGTTCCATGTACGCCTGCTTGGTCAGGTCGGCCCACTTCACAGCTTTGCCGCCACCGTGCACTTCGTTGTTCGCGAAAGTCACATCGCCTTCAGCGCAACCCAGCATGCGGGCCGCCACGGGCTTCAAGCGCTCACGCATTTGCATGGTGGCGTTCATGATGGCCGCGCCGTTGATGTCGGCACCGCTCGATGCGGAGGTGGCCGAAGCGTTGGGCACTTTTTGTGAATCGGTCGCGGTGATGCGCACATGGTCCACGCTAATGCCCAGACCATCGGCACAAACTTGTGCCATCTTGGTGTTCAGGCCCTGGCCCATTTCGGTGCCGCCGTGGTTGCAGCTGACCGAGCCGTCCATGTAGACCACCAACAATGCGCCGCCCTGGTTGAGGTGCGTGGCGGTGAAGCTGATACCGAACTTCAAAGGCACGAGCGCCAAACCGCGCTTGCGGGTTTTGCTCTTGGCGTTGAAAGCATGCACGGCGGCACGGCGCTCGGCGTAGTTGGACTCCTGCTCCACCTGATCGATCACCTTGTCACCCACCCAGTCTTCAATGAGCTGGTTGTACTGGGTGGTCATGGTGTCGGGCGAGCCGCTGATGGCCGGGTCTTTGTAGAGGTTGAGCTTGCGCACTTGCAGTGGGTCTTTGCCCAAGGTCATGGCGATCTCGTCCATCACCGTCTCAATGCCGAACATGCCTTGTGGGCCGCCAAAACCACGGAAAGCAGTGGCGCTTTGTGTGTTGGTTTTGCAGCGGTGGCTGACCAGCTTGAGTGCAGGCAGGTGGTAAGTGTTGTCGATGTGCAGGCAAGCACGGTCGTTCACAGGGCCGGAGTAGTCGGTGCTGTAGCCGCAGCGCGACATGAGCGTGATGTTGGCCCCCAAGACGCGGCCGTTGTCGTCAAAACCCACTTCGTAGTCGATGCGGAAATCGTGGCGCTTGCCGGTGATGGTCATGTCGTCGTCGCGGTTCACGCGCAGCTTGACGGGCTTTTGCAGTTTGTGCGCAGCGAGCGCGGCGCTCTGGCTGAAGATGCTGGCATTGCCCTCTTTGCCACCAAAGCCGCCACCCATGCGGCGGCATATCACCTCCACATCGTTGGTGTGCAGGTTCAGGGCGTGTGCGGCTTCGCGCTGGTTGCCGTCGGGGTGCTGGGTCGACACATACAGTGTCAGCTGGCCGTCTTCCTTGGGCACTGCATAAGTGATCTGGCCTTCCAGGTAGAACTGTTCTTGCTGACCGGTGTTGGTGCTGCCTTTGATCTTGTGGGGCGCGTTGGCAATGGCGGCTGCGGCGTCACCACGCGTGATGCCCTTGGGCGGCATGATGAAGCTGCTCGCGGCCATGGCCTCTTCGATGGTCAAGATGGGCGTGAGTTCTTTCACCAGCACCTTGGCCTTTTTGGCGGCTTCGCGGGCGTAGAGCATTTCACGCGCCACCACCACGGCCACGGCCTGGCCAATGAACTCGACCTTGCCAGCGGCCAGGAAGGGGTCGTCGTGGATGATGGGGCCGCAGTTGTTTTCGCCGGGAATGTCTTTGGCGGTGTAGACGGCGACGACGCCGTGCTCTTTCAAAATCGCTTCGCGGTCGATTCCGTCGCCGATCAACTCGCCATGCGCCACGGGCGACAAGATGAGTGCGGCGTACAAAGTGCCCGCGTGCTCAGGGATGTCGTCGATGTAGGTGGCCGAGCCGGTCACATGCAGGTGCGCAGACTCATGCACCAGCTCTTTGCCCTGCTGAACGTCAGAAGCAGGCAACAGGTTTTTGATGGGGGTAGGAGCGTTCATTCAAGCCACCTCTTTCGTTTGTTCTTCAATGAATTCGAGCACCAAGTTGCGGGCGACCAAGGCGCGGTAGGCCCAAGTGGCACGCAGACCGTCGCGGGCGGTGAAGCTGGCGGCAATGGCGGCGTCCAGGTCGGCCGACTTCACGTCGGCAGGCGAACGGCCTTCCAGCACGGCTTCGAGCTTGGGCGCACGGCAAGGCGATGGGGCCAGGCCGTTGTAGGCCAGTTTCACACCGCTCAGCTTGCCGCCTTGCAGCGTGTAGCTGATGGCCGCGCAAGTGGCCGAGATGTCTTGCTCAAAACGCTTGCTCACTTTGTGGGCGCGGAACACTTGTCCAGCCACAGGTTTGGGCAGCTCAATGGCTTCGATGAACTCGCCGGGCTCCATCACGTTTTTCTTCATGCCCGTATAGAAGTTGTCCATCAACACCTTACGGGTCTTGTCGCCCCGGCGCAGCACCAAGCTGGCACCCAACGCCATCAAGCAAGGCATGGTGTCACGAATTGGCGAGCCATTGGCGACATTGCCCGCCAGCGTGGCCGTGGATCGGATGGGGGGCGAGCCAAAACGGCGCAGCACTTCGGTGAAGTCGGGGTAAGCCTTGGCGACCAAAGCCTCAACTTGGGTCAGCGACACGGCAGCGCCAAT
>JAKFXJ010000307.1 GCA_021731425.1 Limnohabitans sp.
GTTCCAAGCTGCGCCTGAACGACAAAACCCAGCGCACCGTGGCTGGGCAATTCAATGACGAAAACGTGGTGGGCTTGACCTGGCCCTTGGCAGAGGGCCGCACCACGGTGTTGGAGTTGACTTACTGAGACTGGCCCGTTGCCACAGTACTTGAGGGCAGGGTTTTTTTGTGGTTTTCGAAAACCTTCAAGGTGGCGGAGGGCAGTTCGCCAAACAGCTTCTTGTAGTCCTGTGCGAACTGGCTCAGGTGCCAAAAACCCCAGTGCGAGGCGATGTCCTGGATGGTTTCGCCGGGCGCGGCCTGACGCAGGGCTCGGCGCACCCCGTTCAGCCGCAGTGAGCGCAGGTATTTGACCGGGGTCGTGCCCAGTACGTCCTGAAAACAGTAGTTGAGCTTGCGCCGACTCGTGCCCACACGGCTGCACACCTCCAGGATGGACAGGGGCTCGTCGGCATGGCCCATCATCAGCTCGCAGGCCCGGTCCACCAGCTTTTTGCGCCGCTCCAGGTTGGGCAGCTCGGAGGTGTCGACTTGTGCGGGCAGGGCTTCAAGCCATTCCATCAGGATCTCGTCGCGCAGCTGTCGCAAGGCTTGAGGGTCGTGCTGGCGGTGCGCCAAGACGCTGGCTTGGTCCAGCACGGTCAGCTGCAGGTCACGCAGGTTCTGCGCTTTGATGTCGGTGGTTTGCAGGACCAGCTGCTTTTCTAGCCAGTGCGCCAGAGGCTTTTGGTACATCCGCTCCCACAGCGGGTTGAGCAGGCTGCGCTCCACCACCACCGCGATCAGGGTGAAGTGCGGCGAGGTGGTCAGATCCACCTCGTCACCTTTGCCGCACATGATGGCGTGGGCCGGTACCCGCTGGCCGTTGAAAAACAGGTCGGGGGAGTCCTGCAAAGCCATGGCAAAGCCATAGACGCTCTCGTGCAGCTGTCCGCGCTGGCGCAAGGCGATGCTGGTGTCTTCGCGCAACAGCGTCACCCCGGGCAGCTGCACTTGGTGGATGCGCCCCTTGAACTGACCGGGCGAGAGCTGCTCGTACTGCAGCGCCCAGCCTTGTTGGGCCAGGGCGTGCTGGTCCATGTCGTGGGTGTCGAGCACCTGGACCCAGGGCGATTCAGGGGTGAGTGGGCTCATCAAAGGTCAAAAACAGACGTGCGGGGCATGTCACCGAGTGTGCCTGTTCCGGCGTCACAGGCTTTTTCGTGAAAACCCGGGGTATTCGGTGCCTAAACTTGATAGGCGGGGGATCGCTTTTCGAGGATATTGCACCAACTAGCTGGGCCTTGACCAAAGTGCCTCTATAGGATTCACATTACAGGAGAGCCGCTTTGACTGATTTGCGACCTTCCCCAAGGCAATTGGGACTCGAATTTCCAGGCACTCCGGGGACCACGAATTCCATTGTGGATGTGGCCGATGTGTCGGTGGGCTATTGGCACCACGACGGTCTGAATAGCGAAGGGCGGCCTGTCAGAACCGGTGTGACCGCCATTTTGCCGATGGGGGATGCACCTTTGTTGTACGCCTGTCCAGCCGCCATCCACTCACAAAACGGTAACGGCGAGATGACAGGCAGCCATTGGATTCGTGACAGTGGACGCATGAGCAGTCCGGTGTTGATCACCAACACCCATGCCGTGGGTGCTGCGCATTCGGGGGCTGTAGCTTGGATGGTCGAGTGCTACAAACATTTGTTTGAAAATGATCATTTTTGGGCGATGCCTGTCGTGGCTGAAACGTACGACGGTTTCACCAATGACATATTGGCTATGCCAATTCGTCCCGAGCATGCCAAATGGGCACTTGAACAGGCTTGGACTTCTGCACAAAAGGCACGTCATGAGGGAAAAACCCCACCGACTCAGGGCAATGTGGGTGGCGGTACGGGTATGCAGACGTTTGGCTTCAAGGGAGGCAGCGGATCCAGTTCCAGAAAGATTCAATGGCCGGGTCTGGCGGGGACGATCGGGGTCTTTGTTCAGTCCAATTTCGGCAGCCGTGAGCAAATGTCATGGCGCGGGCGACCCTTGGGGCGCAGTTGGCCTGTACCTTCGCCCTTTGATGCGGTGGCTGTGGAAACTGGGTCTTTGATCACGATCGTGGCCACCGACTTGCCATTGGATGCCAAACAATTGGCCTTGGTGGCTCGGCGTGTGCCCATGGGTGTGGCCTTGCTTGGGGGCAGTGCCGGTAACTATTCAGGGGAAATTACATTGGCTTTTTCCACGGCCAATGCGCGAGAGGCGCGAGGTGTGATCTCACCAGGCGCGCAAATTCACGTGACCGAGGTTCTTGACGAAGCGGCTTTAGACCCGGTTTATGAGGCCACAGTCCAGGCCACAGAGGAGGCCATCCTCAATGCCATGTTTGCGGCGCGGTCCATGCCGACCCATAAGCCACCAGGCACGTTGCAGGCGCTGGATGGCGAGATGTTCATGAAATTGATGCGATCCTGATCGTAAAAACCCGGAGCATGTGCTGCCCAAACTTGATAGTGCTTGGCGCGCCTTGTGCATAGCATGGCGGTGAGTTTGAAAGAGACCCGATGACCCTGCCGAACCTGCATATCGCTGTTTTGCTGACCAACAACGACACCTCGGCGTTTGCTGCGCATTTCCCGAACGACGGGAGAAAGGTGGTCCAGCTGCTGCAGCCTCTGCGGCCGGATTGGGCTTTCGAGGTGCTGCCGGTCAAGGACGGCGTGCTGCCTTCTTCCCCTGAAGCTTTTGACGGCTACGTCATCACCGGCAGCCCGGCCTCGGTCAACGACGATGCACTGCCTTGGGTCGGACCGTTGCTGGATTTCATCCGCGCCGTCGACGCGGCTCGCCAGCCGCTGATTGGCTTGTGCTTTGGCCACCAAGCCGTAGCCCGGGCGCTGGGCGGGCAGGTGGCGCGCAACGCGGCGGGTTGGGGCCTGGGCACGGCGGCCACGCACTGGCAGCTCACCCACCCCTGGATGCAGCCCGCGCAAAGCACCACCACCTTGATGGCCGCCCACAACGAACAGGTCACCCGCATGCCCGAGGGGGCCGAGTGCCTGGGCGGCAGTGACTTTTGCCCCATCGGCTCGATGCAGATCGGCCAGCACATCTGGACCACCCAGTACCACCCAGAAATGCCGCTGGTCTTCATGCAGGCCCTGCTGGGCTACCTGGCCGACAAGCTCGACACGAACACCCTGGCCCGCGCCCACGCCAGCCTGCAGCAGGCCGCCGATGTGCCGCTGTTTGGCCAGTGGATGGCGCAATTCATTGAACACGCAAGGAATGCCCGCCCATGACCGTCTGGCACCCCACCGACGATGGCCACGCCGATTTGGCGGACCACGACAGCTATGTGAACGGCACGCCGCACAACACCTTCCAGCGTCTGCGCGACGAGGACCCGATGGCCTGGTGCGATTGGTCCGAAGGCAAGGGCTTTTGGTCGGTCACGCGGCATGCTGACATTCTGGAGCTCAACCGCAACCACCAGCGCTTGAGTTCGGCCCAAGGCATTCGCATGGAAGACCAGACGCACGAGGAGTACATGGCGCGGCGCACCTTCCAGGAAACCGATCCCCCTGAGCACACCCGCACCCGCATGCTGGTGGCCAAGGCTTTTTCCAAGCCCATGATGGCGTTGTACGAAGACCAGATCCGTGAACTCTGTGTGGGCATCCTTGACCAGGCCCTTTGCCAAGGCGAGTTTGACGCCACGCACCAGATCGCACGCCAGTTGCCCATGCGTATGCTCGGTCGCATCGCGGGCTTGCCTGAAGAAGACCTGGACTGGCTCGTGGACAAGGGCGACGCGCTCATGGCCAACACCGACAGCGATTTCACCAGCCATGTGGTTGACAAGATGGACACCGAGGCCTACCGCTTCATGCCGTTTCGCTCGCCTGCCGGGGCTGACTTGTTCGACTACGCGGCCCAGATGATGGCGCGCAAACGCGCAGCGGGCGACACCAGCGGCGTGCTGCACCTGATCACCCAGCCCGACGCCCAGGGTAATGTGATCAGCGATACCGAGTTCCGCAACTTCTTTTGCCTGCTGGTGGCGGCGGGCAACGACACCACCCGCTATTCGATTGCTGCCGCCTTGCACGCTCTGGCCAACCAGCCCGGCCTGATGGCGCAGCTCAAGGCGGTGCAGGGCGAGGCCGCCTGGGAAGGTGTGGCGGACGAGTTCATCCGCTGGGCTTCACCTGCCACGCATTTCCGCCGCACCGCGACCGAGGACTTCGAGTACCACGGCAAACAGGTCAAGGCGGGCGACAAGGTGCTCTTGTGGTTCATCTCTGGCAACCGCGACGAGCGGGCTTTTGACCGGCCGTTCACGGTTGATCTGAACCGGGGTGTGAACCGCCACCTGTCGTTTGGGCAGGGCGGGGCGCATGCCTGCCTGGGCATGTGGCTGGCTCGGCTGGAGCTGCGCGTCTTGCTGCAAGAGCTGATCCAACGTGTTGACCGCATCGAGCAAACGGGAGAACACGCCTTTTTGCGCTCGAATTTTGTTTGTGGCATCAAACGCCTGCCGGTGCGCATGCACCTCATCTGAATCTAGGGTTGAAAGGAATCACCATGTCGAATGTTCAAGAACGCCTGCGGGTACTTTTTTGTGACCACCTGGCCATTGCGCGTGGCAAGTACGTCACGCTCCAACCCGGGCAAGGCGGCGGTGCCCGCTTTTGCCGAGGCACCTTTGGCGTCACTTACGAAAAAGAGCTGATCCCCGCGCCCGGTGCTATGGTCATGGAAGGCCTGCCCGACATGGAGACGGCCTACACCGCAGACGACATCCGCCCCGGCTGGCAGCCGTTCACGAAGGTGGCCATTGGCGACCTCAAAGCCAACGACGGCACCCCGCTGCCCATGTGTGGGCGCAGTGCGCTCAAGCGCGCCGTGGCCGACTGGCAGGCCATGGGCTACGACCCGATGGTGGGTATCGAGCTCGAAGCCTTTGCTTTCCAGATCGAGCCGGACGGCTCGCTCAAACCCTATGACACGCCTGCGGCCCATGTGTATGCCACCGGCCCCTTTGCCGACCCCAGGGGCTTCACCGACGCCCTGTGGGAAAAGGCCACGGCCGCGGGCTTTCGCATCGACAGCATGAACACCGAATACGACGCGCCGCAGTTCGAGTTCACGCTGACCTACGACCGTGCCGTCAAGGCGGTGGACGACATCTTTTTGTTCCGCCTCTTGGCGCGCGAAGTCGCTTTCCAGCACGGCATCGTGTTGACCTTCATGCCCAAACCCATCCTCACCGTGGGGGGCAGCGGGGTGCACATTAACTTCAGCCTGCGTGACGCTCAAGGCCAGAACGCCATCTCGGGCGGGCACGACGCCAGCCAGTTCAACGCATTGACGCTCGGCTGCACGGCCGGGTTGATGCACCACCACCAGGCCCTGGCGGGCCTGCTGGCCCCCAGCGCCAACTCCTACCAACGCCTGCAACCGGCCAGCCTCTCGGGCTTCTGGCAAAACTGGGCGGTGGACCACCGGGGGGTCACCGTGCGCCTGTCGGCTGAAAGTGGCCCCGGTGCGCGCATCGAGCACCGCATGGGAGACGCTGCCGCCAACCCCT
>JAKFXJ010000366.1 GCA_021731425.1 Limnohabitans sp.
ACACTGTCTGGCAGCATGGTGATTTTGTAGCCCGGCATGTACACCGTGGACAGGCGGGCGCGACCCAGTTGGTCGATCGGGCTGCCCGGCTGCAGGGCCAGGCCGGGAGCGGCGATGTGGATGCCCACCGTGACCATGCCCGTGCCCAGACCCTGCAAAGACAGGGCATCGTCGATTTCGGTGGTGTGTGAATCGTCGATGGAGAAAGCCTGCACCGAAGCCAATGGCAGCTCGTCGGTGATGGCGGGCGCCTGCAAGGGGGGAAAGCCCGTGCCCTTGGGGAACAGGTCAAACAGGAAACGCTGCCAATGAAAGTCCCAGGCCGAGGCGATGGCCCCCGCGTTTTTCAGCAAGTCCAAAGGCGCGGTCTGGCTGCTCTTGCTGGCCTCGACCACGGCTTTGTATTCGGGTGTGTTCTTGTCCGGGCGAAACAGGATTTTGTAGAGCTGCTCGCGGATCGGCTCGGGGCAAGTGCCCGCGATCAGATCGGCCGACCAGGCCTCGATCTGGGCCTGCACCTGCTTTTTCTTCTCGATGGCGAGCAAGGCCTGTTGCACGATCTCGGCTGGCGCTTTGCGAAAACGCCCCTTGGCACCACCTCGGCGGAAATAGTGCGGCGCATCGTGCAAGCAGAGCAAAGCCGCCACCTGCTCGGTGGTGCTGGCACTGGCGCTGAAATAGTCTTTGGCCAGGTCGCCAAAGCCAAACTCTTCCTCCGGGGCACACTCGTAGGCCAGCTCCAGCTCGATGGTTTGGCTCAAGGCGGTGGCATCACTGAGCAAAACGGCGGGGGCCGGTTTGTCGAACTTGAGCAGCATGTGGGCCGACTTGACCTTGACCCGTTTACCGGAGTCGAGTTCGACCTGCGCAGAGGCCTCGGCTTCGGACATGATCCGACCGGCCATGAATTTGCCGGCATCTTCAAAAAATACGTACATGCCCTGATTTTCCCACGCCACCCGGCCATTCGGCCGGCTCGGACTCAAGCCATCTGCAGAAAATCAAGGATTTGCGGCAAGTGGTCCTCAAAATCGCTCAAGGCATGGTCGCTGCCCTCGATCAGGCGCACCTGCCCGGCCTGGTGGCGGGCCAGCATTTCGCGCCAATCGAGCACCTCGTCACCTTTGGCGATCAAGGCCAGCGTGGCTGGCCGAGTTGGCAAGGGCTGACTTTCAAGCTCCATCAACTCCTGGACGTAGGCTGGCTCAAAAAAGATGCTTTGTGCAGGGTCTTGCCAGACCGGGTGCTCGCCGATGTAGCGTGCCAGGTCGCGTGAAGGGTGCACAGCCGGGTTGATCAGCACCGCAGGTACACCCAAGTGTGCCGACAGCCATGCCGCATAAAAGCCGCCGAGTGAGGACCCCATCACCGCCATCTGCCCACGGGGCCAGGCGGCCGTGCCCTGGAGCAACAGGGCCATGGCTTGTGCGGGGGAAGCGGGCAGCTGCGGGCACCAACAAGTGACACCGGGGTGGCGAGCTTGCACCAAAGCGGCCATGACGCGGGCCTTGGCCGACTGGGGCGATGACCTGAAGCCGTGCAGGTAGAGCAAATGGGTGGTGCTCATGGGGCCTCAGATTTCGATTTTGGAGCCCAACTCGACCACCGCGTTGGTCGGCAAGTTCAAGAACGCAGCCGCTCCACTGGCGTTGTGGTGCATCTGGGCAAAGAGCTTTTCACGCCAAGGGGCCATGCCGCCGCCGATGGTCGGAATCACGATGTCGCGCGAAAGGAAGTAGCTGGTCATCATCGGGTCCAGCTTGTAGCCCTCGCCCTGGATTTGGGTCAGTGCGGTCGGCAAATCCGGGTTGTCCTTGAAACCGTAATTGACAATGACTTGCCAGCAGTCGTGGCCCAGTGGTGTCACATCCAGACGCTGATTCGCCTCGATGCGCGGCACCTCGTGGCTGCGCACCGTGACAAACAGGTTGCGTTCATGCAAAACTTTGTTGTGCTTCAGGTTGTGCAGCAAGGCGTTGGGCACCGCACCCGTCTCTGCCGTCAGGAACACCGCCGTGCCTTCCACCCGAGTCGGGGGCAAAATGAACACCGCCTCCAAAAAGTCCGTCAGCCGCAAGGCGTCCGAGCGCAAGGAGTCATTGAGCAAACGCCGTCCGTCGTGCCAGGTGAGCATCAGCGTGAACACCGCCGCGCCAATGAGCAGCGGGAACCAACCACCGTCGAACAGCTTGAACATATTGGACGCCCAAAACGCCAAGTCAACGACAAAGAAGAAGCCCGTTGCACCGATGCACAGCGCCAGCGGGAGCTTCCAGGCGTAGCGGATCACAAAGAAGGTTAACACCGTGGTGATCAGCATGTCGGTGCACACGGCAATGCCGTAAGCGGCAGCCAGGTTGCTCGACGACTTGAACATGACCACGGCCAGCACGATGGCTACAAACAGACCCCAATTCACAAACGGCATGTAAATTTGACCGGTATCGGTCTCGCTGGTGTGTTGCACCTGCAAACGCGGCAGATAACCCAGCTGGATGACTTGTTTGGTCACACTGAATGCGCCTGAAACAGCGCTTGCGAGGCAATCACCGTGGCCATGGTGGCCAGGCCCACCAAGGGCAGCAAGGCCCAATCAGGGGCCATCATGTAGAAGGGGTTTTTAACGGCCTCGGGCTCGGCCAAGAGCAATGCGCCTTGACCAAAATAATTCAGCGTCAGGCAAGGCATGACCACGCTGAACCAAGCCAAGCGGATGGGCTTTTTGCCAAAGTGCCCCATGTCGGCATACAACGCCTCGCCCCCCGTGACGCACAAGACCACCGCGCCGAGAATGATGAAGGTGGTGCCCGGCTCATTCCACATGAAACCCAGTGCGTAGTGCGGGCTGATGGCCAGCAAAATTTCAGGATGGTGGGCGATGTGCGATACCCCCAGCACCGCGATGGTGGCAAACCATACGAGGGTGATGGGGCCAAAGAACTTGCCGATGCCTGCCGTGCCACGTTTTTGGACCCAGAACAGGCCGAACAGGATCACCAGTGTGAGCGGAATGACATATTTCTTGAACGTGGGCGAGATGACCTCCAAGCCCTCCACCGCGGACAACACCGAAATGGCCGGGGTGATCACCCCATCGCCATAAAACAGGCAGGTTCCAAAAATACCCACGATCAGCAAGACCTTGCGCAGCTGAGGCCTGTCCTTGACCGATTGCGAGGCCAGCGCCAGCATGGCCACCAGCCCCCCCTCGCCATGGTTGTCAGCACGCAGCACCAACACCACGTATTTGACCGACACAATGGTGGTCAGGGTCCAGAAAAAGATGGAGAGGATGCCGTAAACGTTCTCGGGCGTGAAAGGCACATGACCGGAGCCAAAGACCTCTTTCATGGCGTACAGCACGCTGGTGCCGATGTCGCCATACACAACGCCAATGGCGCCCAAGGTCAATGCTGCGAGAGAAGAACGGGAGGAAGACACAAGCAGTGACCTGACGCGGGTCAAGCCAAATGAAACAAGAAGGCTATTTTGCGCCCGATTTCAAGCCGATGTCACCGTCCATTTGGCCTTTTTGTTGCGGTGCAGCAACTTCAATCGTACACCTCGGCCTCGGGGTCGGTGGCTTCGAGCTCATAGCTGGCTGCCAGCATGGCCAAACGGCCAATCACGCCATACATATAGAAGCGGTTGGGCACACTGGCGCCGGGTTTGACGCCGGGCTGGGGCAGGTGTGGGGTGTCGGCAAAGGCCAAAGGCACAAAGCTGGCGCCCGGGGCGTTCAGGTTCTCATCCACGCCGCGCTCGGCATGCACGCGGTAAAAACCGCCCACCACATAGCGGTCCATCATGTAGACCACCGGCTCGGCCACAGCGTCGTTGATGCGCTCGTTGGTCAGCACACCTTCCTGGATGATCACGTCGTTGACGGTCTGGCCGTCCTTGATGACGTTCATCTTGTTGCGTGTCTTGCGGTTGAGTTGGTCCAGATCGGCCACGTCGCGCACCGTCATGATGCCCATGCCGTAGGTGCCGTTGTCGGCCTTCACCACCACAAACGGCTTTTCATTGATGCCGTACTCCTTGTATTTGCGCTTGATCTTGGTCAGCAGCGCATCCACATTGCTGCGCAGGCATTCCATGCCCGTGCCCTCGGCAAAGTTCACATCACCGCACTGGCTGAACATCGGGTTGATGAGCCACGGGTCAATACCCAGCAGCTTGCCAAAACGCTTGGCCACTTCTTCATAGCTCTGGAAGTGCTTGGTTTTGCGGCGCACGCTCCAGCCTGCGTGCAGGGGCGGCAGCAAAAACTGCTCGTGCAGCTCTTCCAGAATGCCCGGGGCACCGGCCGACAAGTCGTTGTTGAGCAAGATGGTGCAGGGGTCAAAGTCCTTCAAACCCAAGCGGTGCTTGCTGCGCACCACAGGCTCGAGCGTCACGCTCTCGCCATTGGGCAGCTCAATGGTGGTGGCTTCCTTGATCTCGGGGTTGATCGAGCCCAGGCGCACATTCAGGCCGGCCATGTGGAAGATGCGCTGCAGCTGCGCCACATTGGTCAGGTAAAAGGTGTTGCGGGTGTGGTTTTCGGGAATGATCAGCAGGTTTTTGGCCTCGGGGCAGATCTTCTCGATGGCCGCCTGCGCCGCTTGCACCGCCAGGGGCAGCATCTCGGGGGTCAGGTTGTTCCAGCCGCCGGGATACAAGTTGGTGTCCACAGGGGCCAGCTTGAAGCCCGCGTTGCGGATGTCCACCGAGGTGTAGAACGGTGGCGTGTGCTCCATCCACTCCAGGCGAAACCAGCGCTCGATCGCGGGCATGGAGTCGAGGATGCGTTGCTCCAGCTCATTGATGGGGCCGGTCAGGGCAGTGACGAGATGGGGAACCATGGGCATCCTTTATCGGGCAAAAACGGGACAAAACAGAAAAATCATATGGGGCCGGTCTGCGCCATTGCAAGCGCCTAGCGGACACAGCAACCTGCGCCGCAGGCCTGTGCGCAGCCAGCGCGGCCCTCAGCCACGCACCTCGCCCTCGCCCAGCACCACGTACTTGAGCGAAGTCAGGCCTTCGATGCCCACCGGGCCCCGAGCGTGGAACTTGTCGGTGCTGATGCCGATTTCGGCACCCAGTCCGTACTCGAAGCCATCGGCAAATCGGGTGCTGGCGTTCACCATCACGCTGGCCGAGTCCACCTCGCGCAAAAAGCGCTGGGCGTGCATGTGGTCGCGGGTCAAGATGGCGTCGGTGTGGTGGCTGCTGTAGTGGTTGATGTGGGCAATCGCCTCATCCACACCCTCGACCACCTTGATGCTGATGATGGGCGCGAGGTATTCCTCAAACCAATCTTGCTCGGTGGCGTCCTTGAGTGTGGCTTTGGCAACCTGACTCAAAATAGCCTTGGCCTTGGGGCAGCAGCGCATTTCCACGTTTTTGGCGGCGTAAATCGCGCCTATTTTGGGCAGGAACTCTGCCGCCACACCCCGCGCCACCAACAGGCTTTCGCTGGCGTTGCAAGGGCTGTACTTTTGGGTCTTGGCGTTGTCGGCCACTTTCACGGCCATGTCGATGTCGCAAGGGTCGTCCACATAGGTGTGGCA